>DASXYR010000379.1:0-1709 GCA_036502385.1 Gemmatimonadaceae bacterium | reverse complement strand
AAAATGACGCTTTCTTCAACCCTAGAAATCTCAGTTCTGGAAGCCCTACCGGTCGCGCAAAGTCGTTTGGATTGTGGTCAGTAGAGCCGCGCGGGTAAAGGGTTTCTCGAGCAATGCGGCACCTTCGCTTAAGCCGTGATCAATCACCAATTCCCCGGTATATCCCGACATATAGAGGAACTTCGTCTCGGGATGCGAGTCCATCAGCCGCAACACCAACTCAGGCCCGTTGACGCCGGGCATCACCACATCGGTCAGCACCAAGTCAATCGCCCGTTGCGATGTCGCCGCTTGCTCCAATGCCGCTCTTCCGTTTTCCGCCTCGATCAAACCGTAGCCTTGCTCCTCGAGCATCTGCCGGGTGAGGCGGCGCATGATCGGATCATCTTCGACCAACAAAATGGTGACGCCCTCGCCGCGCGGGAACGATAGTTCCTCGTCAGTCTCGCGAGCCATGCCCGCTTTCTCGTCGGCGCACGGGAGAAATACTTTGAAGGTCGTTCCGCGACCCGGCTCGCTATAAACCCAGATGTGCCCGCCGCTCTGCTTGACGATGCCATAAACGGTCGCGAGTCCCAGGCCGGTTCCCTTCCCAACTTCTTTCGTAGTGAAGAAAGGCTCGAAGATGCGCGAGCGTGTCGCCTCGTCCATTCCGCTGCCGTTGTCGCTAACGGCAATCATCACGTAACGGCCGGCCTTCATAGGCGGATGCTGGCGAACGAAAGCCTCGTCGAAGTCCGAGGTGTCAGTCTCGATGACGAACTTGCCGCCGTGCTCCATAGCGTCACGGGAATTCACAGCGAGGTTCAACACGATCTGGTCGAGCTGTCCGGGATCGGCTTCCACAAAGGCCGACTCGGAGCGCGGCAGGAAAACCACGCTGACATCGTCGCCCATCAGGGGCCGCAGAAGTTTGCTGACATCGCGCAGGCGCTCGTTCAACTCCAGCACGCGCGCTTGCACCGGCTGCTTGCGGCTGAACGCCAGCAGTTGCCGGGTGAGCGAAGCGCCACGCTTACACGCATCGCGGATGTAGCCCGACAGTTCTGTCGCCAGCGCACCATCACCCAACTGCGGCCGCAGCAGTTCGTTGCACGACGTGATGATGCCCAGGATATTGTTGAAGTCATGGGCAACGCCTCCGGCAAGGCGTCCCACCGCTTCCATCTTTTGCGCCTGGCGAAGCTGCTCCTCCGCCTTCTTCTGAGCGGTGACATCACGTGCGATGGTTGAGGCGCCAACAATCTCGCCACCGGCATCACGAATCGGCGAGACCGTGACCGAAACATTCAGGTGCTTCCCGTCCTTAGTGACGCGAACCGTCTCAAAGTGCTCTACCTGGCGGCCTTCACGAATGTCCTCAAGAATTTTCGTCACCTCGTCGCGGCGATCCGGCGGAGCCAGCAAGGTGATGGACTGGCCAATTGTCTCCTCGGCTTTATAGCCGTAGATGCGTTCGGCACCTTTGTTCCAACTGGTGATGATGCCGTCG
Organism: Gemmatimonadaceae bacterium; assembly: GCA_036502385.1. Classification (GTDB taxonomy): domain Bacteria; phylum Gemmatimonadota; class Gemmatimonadetes; order Gemmatimonadales; family Gemmatimonadaceae; genus UBA4720. The sequence continues at coordinate 217 of DASXYR010000379.1, read as the reverse complement.
AGGTTTTTGCCGATGATGGCGTCGTGCGAGGAATCGACCACAAGCGCGAGACGATTTTGATATTCCCAAAGCTGCCGGACTTTGCGGCGGCTGAGCTCCTCGTTTGCGCGCAACAGTTCGTCTTCGATGCGCTTGCGATCGCTCACATCGCGGATCGCGCTGAGCACCACCATGCCACCGGCAATCGGCACGGGGCTGAGACTGATCTCGACCGGGA
>DASXYR010000378.1:0-2572 GCA_036502385.1 Gemmatimonadaceae bacterium | reverse complement strand
ATTCGCGAGCGAGGGGTGTTCAGAGCGCGATTGCATGGCTCGCCCTCACCGATAGTGGCCAATTCTCTTCATCCAGCCCATGCTGCGCGACGAATGCGATGACCCATCGCTCCCACCCGAACGCAACGCAGCCGCTGTGCGCTGCGTCACCGTTGTGCTGACGAATCGAGAACGCCCTTCCGAAGTGATCCCGGTGATGATTGAACGATGCCGCCGCGACCGTCCGTCCTTCGGCCGACGCAAGGCGGAGCTCGTACTTGAGCGGCTGGAGCTGCTGCATCAGCTGTCGCCCCCTCGTTGCACGCGTAAAAAATGGATCGGACGCGACCTCGATGAAACCTTCGAGACCGAGCTCGACGATCCAGCGGCCAACGCGGTCTATGAGACCGCGACGCGTTGTTTCCACGAATGACTCGGATCCGACGGCGACGATCTCTCGCATCCTGAACTCGCGAAGCCGCTCGAGCGGGTGTACGCGATCCTCTTCATTTCTGTAGCAGCGGCCGGCCACCGTCACGATCGATCCGGGCTCGTCAACCACGCGGCGCGCGAGATGAGGGTAGTGGTGGTAGCATAAAGCGGGTGGACGCGCAAAGTCATCATCACCATCGATGCCGACGAGCTTTTGGGGAAAGGCTTCGATGAATCCGGCGCGTTCGAGCGTGTCGAGGGCGATCGCGTCGGAGAAGACTTCCTCGACGGCGCCCAGCTCGCGCGCCCAGCCGGCGACGATGGAATCGAGATGCCTCGCCAGCGCGAGAGCCGACCCACGGAGCTGGACGCCTCCATTCGCATTCCATTCGATTTCACCGCGACCAGCGAGAGCGGTCTCGGCGTTCGCGTAATTGGTTCGCGTCGTGGAATTCTCGAATATTCTTTTTGAGCGCTCGGGACCGCGCGCAGTTCGGGCGCGCCGACCGCGCACTAGCGCGGTCTCCCCGTCGCTCGCGAACCGGCTCGCCATCGTGTCGATGGATCGGAAGTTTGCGAGCACCACTTGAGCGTCGGGGATCTTTTTCCCGATCGCCGATTCGACGAACGCGATGAGCTCGAGTATCCGGAGGGAGTCGACGATTCGCTGCTCGAAGAGCGGCGTATCGGGCTCGACGCGCACGGCTAGTTCCTCGGCCACAAGTCGGTGTCGCACGAAGTCGAGCAGGGTGCGCTGCAGCTCGGGTTTCGTCAGCACGGCTGCATTCCCCAGTTCGTTTCCAGGCAGTGCCTGACAACCCGGGGATAGAATTCCAGAAGCGGCTTCGGCGCGATTCCGCTCCCGGCGAGGGCGTCGGCTGTTCTCTGCGTCGCGAAATGTTTCGGATGAGCCAGCTGATACGCGAAAGTGCGGATCGACCGCGTCGCATCGCGCAGCACCTGGTTGCCAGCCTCTTCCACGGATCGCACGAACAATTCGTAGGTCTCGAGATCGACGATCATCGGCTTCTCGATCGATCGTTTCCGCCAGGCGGGGCGGAAGCTGATCAACGAGTCGATCGTCGACGTCAATATCTCGCCGATGGTGGCCGACGCCTCGGCACCAGCAGCCAGGTGAAAGACGCCGCAGCGCGATTGCCGCTCCATGAGATGGATGGCCGCCTCGGCGACATAATCCGAGCTCACCATGTCCACGGGGGCGGTCGGGCAGCCGGGCACCATCGGCGCGAGACCTTGATAGAGAAGCCTGATCGCGTGATGAACGGTGTTGAACCCGCGCACCGAGCCCGTCCGCGAATCGCCTATCACCGAGCTCAGACGGAAGAGAAGAATCGGGAGGTCGCGCATCGTCTCGCGGACGACGTCTTCCATCTCCGCCTTCGATTGCTCGTAGGGATTCACGAATCCATGGCCGGCGTCGCCCTGATCGTTCTCGCCGAACGTGCCCGTTCTCATTCCGCTCACGTAAACGGTGCTGAAGAACGCGGCGGACTCGAGCTGGTCGCAGCGGCGCGCGAAATCCAGAACCCGTCGCGTGCCGTCGACGTTGACAGCGCGCGACTCGTCCAGCGGGCGGACGAAGGACGTCGATCCGCCACAGTGGATGACGTGCGTCGTCACGCGCGCGAGCGACGCGAGTGTGTCGTCGCAGAGTCCGAGCGTTTCGCCGGCGCCGATATCGCCCTCGAGCACGTTGAGCGTCGCTCTGGCGTCGATTCCACGCAGTCCGTACTCGATCTGCGGACGCCGGTCGTAGCCGGCGCGCCTCACGAGAATGTTGATCGTGGTGTCATCACGCGTGATGAGCCTGCGAAGAAGCTCGCTGCCGACGGTGCCGGTTGCGCCGGTCATGAAGATTGTCCTGCGCATCAATGCTCCAGAATCGTGCAGGCCCAGTTGAGGCCGTAGCCGAACGTGAAGAGCAAGAGCTTGTCGCCCTTTTCGATCCTTCCGTCATCCGTCGCGCGCTGGAGGTTGAGCAGGTTGTCCGACGCTATGGTGTGTCCGGCACACCTGATGTTGTCCATGTAGATGCGCTCGCGCGGACAGCCAATCAGCTTTCCCAGTATCTCCCAGCTCCGCGCCGATACGTTGTGCGGAATCACCAGTGCGATGTCCTCGATCGTAAGGCCGGCTTTCG
>DASXYR010000377.1:0-8275 GCA_036502385.1 Gemmatimonadaceae bacterium | reverse complement strand
AAATCCGGTGCGCGGTAGCGAGCACAAGCCGATGCGGAGCTGACATCTTGCGGCTTTTTTGTACACTTGTCCCGATCCTGCCCCTTCTAGTCGGCTGCGCAGATCCAGAACACGGGCGCCGTGACAGCGTAGCTGTCTGGGTGCCGCGGCGTGCGGGCGACACCACGACGGTCTCCGCCCCACCACCACGCATCCCGGACTCGACGCCACCACCAACGCCCCAAGACACGCTGCCAGCCGGGTACACGCTTACAGATACGACGAATTGGGGAACGATCGAGGAGGACGGACAACGCGCCGTACTTCGCCGTGGAGGCGTTGCGATAGACACGGTCGATCTCACTTTTGGCGTAGCGGCCGTGGGTCAGGATTCGCTCGTTTTCTTCCCGGTGCGCACCGACTCCCTGCCATTGCCGACGACCTCAGTCCCATCGTATGAGAGTTACCCAACGGAGCACGTGCTCTGGACCCCGGTGTCGCGGCGCGAACTCCGGAAGCTTCTTCCCTCCTTCAATGCATTCATCTCGAGTCCGACAACTCCCCGGGAAGGCGTGATCCATTATTGGGGCCTGCAACCGCACGACAAGACAAATCGTGTTTATGCAATGCGGTACAATTTCCGAACGGCCCACCTGGACTCGCTCTTTCTGGACCGGGAAGATCCCGTGGCGACCGACTACCGATACCACTTCGGATTGCCACAAATCCACCGTGGTGAGGTTTCCTTCGATGGCATCGTGGTGGACAGCACAACCTGGCAAATAATCCGTCACGACTCGGTGTCCCATTAGGTCGCAAGGCTGACGCGTTAGATACGGCCGAAGACTACGTTGATCCGACGGTGGCGGTTGGAGTACGTGCGTCCGACAGAAGCCGTCACGTAACGAAACCAGCCGCAACGTGGTCCTGGAGTTAAACTGCTCCACTCACAACACCTCCTTGTTCTCCCAGATGCTCGGTTCTGAGTGCCCAGAATGTGGCGCGACGTACTCGGAGGAAGGCCAATCCTGCGCGGCGCGGTTCGAAGAGCTGCTCGCGTTGGATCACTCGCGTCGAGAGCCGTGGGGGAGTCGCCATGGACAGGCGTTCGCCGCCTTCGCGCTGCAGCATCCCGTCACCCACGAGGCGTCGCTCGACCGCGCGTGGGCGGCGCTGTGGAGGATCTATGTGGCTGGTGAATCGCCGGCGCGCGTGTTCGGCGCGCTCGTGACGCACCGCGGGAGAATTCCACTCGCAGACAAAAACGTCCCGGCGCGTCCGGCTACGCGTGCCCTGATGCCGTCGGTCACGATCGGCGAGCTGGCTGATTTCGCCGCCGAGACGTATCCTGCGCGCCTGGATGCGTGGTGCCGCGCGGCGCTTTCATCGTGGGGACTTTGAATGTCACACCTCCATCTCGTCGCCCTGCTTGTGCGCGAGTATCAACCGGCGATCGACTTCTTCGTGAATGTCCTCGAATTCGAGCTCGTGGAGGATGTTCCGTCGCTGACGAATGATGGGCGCCCGAAACGGTGGGTCGTCGTCCGCCCCGCTGGAGGCGACACGGGAATTTTGCTCGCACGCGCCGATGGCGAGCATCAAGTGTCGGTCGTCGGAAAACAGTTTGCCGGCAGGGTCGGCTTCTTTCTTCGCGTTGATGATTTCGACGCGATGCACGCACGGATGATCGCTGCGGGCGTAAGATTCCCTACCGCGCCGCGCCTCGAATCCTATGGACAGGTCGCGGTATTCCTCGATATTGAAGGCAACCGCTGGGATTTACTTGGGCCCCCAAATGACGCCTGACAAACGACGATTTTATCTGGTCCTAGTGATCGGTCTGTGGGCAGCCATCAATTCGGCGATGGCGCAACCGCGACCGACGCCGCCGACCCGCGACCCGCATACGCCGGGTTACGTCGTGGCGACAGAGCTGCCGGACGAGGGTGTTCCGTCGCCCGATCGAGATGGGAATTACATCATCGGACCAACGCACACACCCGCGCTTGAGATGGTCGCCCGCGACGGGGTTCCGCGAGGAATAGTTCACACTTTCACCATGCCCTCGACGGACAGCAAGCTCTTCCCGGGAATAGCCCGCGATTCGGGGACGTTCGGGACCGTCAGTCCTACCGATCCCGCCACGTTGATCGTGACGACCAGCCACCCCGCTCCCTACACGCGCACCGTCGCCGTGTACGTTCCCGCGCAATACGTCGCTGGTACGACAGTGCCGTTCATCGTCGGGGCGGATGGTCCGGACCAATCGCTGTTCACGGCGCTCGACAATCTCATCGCCGAGAGGCGAGTGCCGCCGATGATCGCGATCTCGATCGGAAACGGCAGCGGCGACGCGCAGGGAAGCGAGCGCAGCCTGGAATACGACACAATGTCGGGACGCTACGCGGAGTTCGTCGAGACAGAGGTGCTTCCGCTCGTCGAGCAGCAATACAACGTAAAACTCACGAAGGATCCAGACGGCAGGGCGACGATGGGCGGCAGCTCCGGAGGCTCAGCGGCGTTCATCATGGCGTGGTATCGCCCCGATCTCTACCATCGCGTTCTCGCGTACTCGATCACGGCGATCAACCAGCAGTGGCCGCACAGCGACGAGACTCCGCATGGCGCGTGGGGATTCCACGAGAATATCATCGCGAACGCTCCGGTCAAGCCGATTCGAGTCTGGCTCGAGGTTGGAGACAAGGATTTTCTCAATCCGAATGTCATGCGTGATGACATGCACGACTGGGTGATCGCGAGCGAGAACATGGCGAGAGTTCTCGCGGCCAGGGGCTACCACTACCAGTTTGTGTTTGCGCGCAATGCGGTGCACGTTGACCGGGGGGTAAAGCTCCAGACACTCCCTGAAGCGCTTGAATGGCTGTGGAAGGACTACTCTTTAAGCAGGCGTTAGCTGCAACTGAACACTACCAGCCGGGGGCTTTGAGCGGGGCGGCCGGGGCCTCGGGCGTCACCATTCGCAAAGGAAATTATGCGCATCGTAATGATTGTCGCGGGTGTTCTGTGCTTGCTTCTCGGGTGTGTCTGGATTCTCCAGGGAGTCAACATGCTTCCGGGCAGCTTCATGAGCGGCCAAACGAAGTGGGCTATCTACGGCGCTCTCCTCGTGATCGTAGGCATCGGGCTGTTGTTCTCGGCCAACCGTCGCACCGTCTGAGGGAACGCTGTGATTCCCGTCAATCCGCTACTCGGCGCGGAGAAAGAAACACGCGATGTCTTCCGCGCGATCGGCGCGGTTAGTCCCGCCACTGCTCGTGCCGGGTGGATTGGGACCTTCGTCTCGCATCCACAAAACTGAAGCAGGCAGCTACCAGCTTTGCCGCTGTCAGCTTCTAGCCTCTCCGTCGGATTCTGGGGACGGGCGGGCGGTCCAGGTCTTCGACTTCTATAGCGCCAGTATGGAAGCTACGAGGTCCAAGCATTAGTTACTGGCGGCTGCCTGCTTCAGTTTTGTGGATGCTTAAGAGACGCCCCGATCCCAACGCCGAGAACGAGCTACCTGGTTCTGCCGCCCAACCATAAGAGAGCGTCGACGATCAACCGATCCTGCACCGGATTGTTGAGCGTGTACGACAGAGTCTTGTTGGTCGAATCGTACTTATGCTCGTAGTCGATGTCGTTGTGGCCGAAGTTGAAGTAGATCATCCGGTAATTCCTGTTCGTCCAGACCACCGGATAGTACCCGCTGTGCCAGATCTCGTATGGTTTTGGCCCGGTGCCCAGCGGAAAGCTGGTCGAGTCGATGGACAGCAGAATATCGATGTCCGGATTCTGCCGCAGATCCTTCTCCCACCGGTACCACTCGCTAGGCGACGACTTGAACGTCGCGGGGAGGTTGCGCGTCGCGGGATGCTTGCGATCCTCGACACGGAGAATCGCGGACGTCGGTCTCCACGTGTTGCTGACGTAGGATCCCGCGCCGAGGAATGTGTTGTGGTACCAGTCCCAGTTCGCCGGATACACCGACGGCGTCAATGCAAACCCCGCAAAGTGAAATCCCATCCACGCCCCGCCGTGCTCCATGTACGTCTGAAACGCGGCTCGCTGGACGGGATCTTCGGGGCGGGTGTCCCAGAACACCACCACCTGGTAGTTGGCAAGAAAATCTGAATTCAGATTCTTCCAGTTCGATGTGGTGTCGAAGCCGAAATTGTATTTTGCCGCCATCTCCGGGAACCAGCGCTCGGCTTCGTGGACGAAGCTGATGTGCGCCTGATCTTCCCTGGCAGTGAAGAACGCGACGACTCTGAAGTCGGATTTGCCGTTATTGACCTTGAGGGTGGAACAGGAGAGGGCGAGCGCGGCGATGCTCAACGCTTTCAGGGCGGACATGGGGACGAATCTATGACAAATCTTTCTGCAATGGCGTGTCGATTCCGCCGCTCCCCGTTCGACACATAAGTACCGGTACCCGGTGCCCGGTGCCCGACTCGCGAGCCTAGATCGCCCGCCGCCGGTTGTTTTCCACCATCAGATTCACGACTTGCACGAGATGCTCGCCGATCTGCCTCATCCCGACACACGTTCCGCACGAGTGCGCGCCCTCGAGCATCATCGTGAACAGGTTCGCGGAAAAGGCGGGATCCGGGAAACCGGCCGCCTTACAAAGCCGTACGACGCGCTTATGCTCCCGAACTTTGTGCTCCTGCATCACGCGCCGCGCCGGATGGTTCGGATCGGGCAGCTCGGCGAAGGCGTTGCCGAGGGCGGACCCTCGCTCCTCCATCGCGCGGAGCTTGGCGGCGATGCGGCGGCTCCATTCCTGGAGCTGGCCCTCCGGATCTCCGCGGAACCTCGCACTCAGATCCTTCCAGTCTTCTTCCTTGTGGGCGATCATCCCGCGCACCCACTCCGTGATCAGCTCATCCTTGGAAGCGAAGTAGCGGTAAAGCGTCATCTTGTTCGTCTGCGCCGCCTCGGCGATTGCTTCGACGCCCACTCCGCGGATGCCCTGCTTATGAAACAAGTCGCCGGCCGCCACGAGAATCCGCTCGCGAAGAGGGATCGTGTGCCGGACCGGCTTCTTCGTTTTCGGCCTCTTGCCGTGAATATCTGTTTGCACGATAGTCTCTACCCCTCCTTGACTAAAATGTTACCGGTCGGTAACATGGGGGTGCTTACGGAGTGTTACCGATCGGTAACATACTACAGCGTCGCCCGCAGTGCCACAATGGGTCGTGGCAATCTCCCGCTTTGGAGTTGTGCAACATGAGTTCCACTTTCTCTCGTCCCCAGCACGTTTCCCTCAGAGTACGCCCCGGCCACTGGACCGCCGCCGCAGTTTTCGTCATCGGCGCCTCGGCCTGCCACAAGGATACGCCTTCGATGCAGGCACCTCAGGTCACGGTCGCGCCCGCGATCGAGCGCGTCGTCGCGGACTGGGACGAGTTCACCGGCCATTTCGAGGCCGTCAACTCCGTCGATGTCCGGCCGCGCGTCGGTGGCTTTCTGGAGCGTGTCGGATTCACCGAAGGCGCGATCGTCCATCAGGGCGACGTTCTATTCGTGATCGACCAGCGGCCTTACGAAGCTGAAGTCGCGCGCGCGGAGGCGGTGCTCGCCCAGGCGCGCACTCGCAACCAGCTCGCCGGGATGGAAGTCGAGCGCGCGCAGAAGCTCGTGAGCAGCCAGGCGATCTCGCGCGAGGAGCTGGACGCCCGGACGAGCGGTCGCGCCGAAGGGGACGCCGGGGTCAAGGGCGCCGAGGCGGCGCTGCGGGTTGCCCGATTGAATCTGGAGTGGACGGTCGTGCGGGCGCCGATCACGGGACGCGTGGGCCGCGCCGAAATCACGCCGGGCAATGTCGTCCAGGCGGGGGCGCCGTCGCCGTCGCTGCTGACGACGATCGTCTCGATCGATCCTATCTACGTCTATTTCGACACCGACGAGCAGGCATACCTGAAATACATCGGCGCGAACGCCACCGGTCCGAAGGGACGGCAGGTGTTGATCGGCCTCGCCAACGAGACCGGTTTTCCGCACGAGGGGAGACTCAACTTCGTCGACAACCGCGTCAACGGTGCCTCGGGAACGATCAACGCCCGGGCGCTGTTGCCGAATCCCAACGGGCTCTTCACCCCCGGATTGTTCGCGCGCGTTCGACTCCTCGGCAGCCAGCAGCACCCGGCGGTCCTGGTACAGGATCAGGCGATCGGCACTGATCAGGATCGCAAGTTCGTGCTGGTCCTCAAGAGCGACAACACGGTCGAGTATCGGCCCGTCGTCACCGGCCGCGTCGTGGATGGTCTGCGCACGGTTGACTCCGGTCTCAAGCCGGGCGAGCGCGTAGTCATCAACGGCCTGATGCGGGTTCGCCCCGGAATGAAGGTCGCCGCAACAAATGCTGCCATGGTCGCCGAGAGTGCCGCACCGGCACCCGCGACGCGGTAGCGCAACTTTTCCGGAGTCCGATCCGTGCGCTTCTCACGCTTTTTCATCGACCGCCCGATCTTCGCGGTCGTGCTGTCGCTGGTCATTCTTGCCGGTGGCATCATAGCTGTCACCCAGCTGCCGATCAGCGAGTATCCCGAAGTAACGCCGCCGACCATCACGGTGAGCGCGATATATCCCGGCGCGAATCCGACGGTGCTGGCCCAGACAGTGGGCACGCCGCTCGAGGATGCGATCAACGGCGTCGAGCGGATGCTCTACATGACGTCGTCCGCGTCGGCCGACGGCACGTTCAATCTCACCGTCACGTTCCAGATCGGCACCGACGTCGACCTCGCGCAGGTGCAGGTGCAGAACCGTGTGAACCAGGCGCTGGCGCGATTGCCTGAAGAAGTGCGCGCTCTCGGTGTAGTGACGCAGAAGCGCTCACCGGACATCACGATGGTCGTGCACCTGTTCTCTCCGGACGGCCGCTACGACCCGGTTTATCTCCGCAATTATGCATTGCTGAACGTCCGCAACGATCTGTCGAGAATTCCGGGCGCGGGTCAGGTGATCGTGTTCGGCGCGGGCGACTACGCGATGCGCGTCTGGCTCGATCCCAATCGTGTAGCGTCGTATGGATTGTCGGCGGCCGATGTCGTCAACGCGATACGCGAGCAGAACCTTCAGGTCGCCGCCGGCACAGTTGGCGCTCCGCCTATGAACGACCCGGTGGCATATCAGCTGACGGTCGTCGCGCAAGGCCGACTCACCGACGAGAAAGAGTTCGGCAACATCATCATCAAGACGGGCGCGGACGGAGAGGTCACTCGCCTGCGCGATGTTGCGCGCATCGAGCTCGGGCCCGGCACGTTCGGCTTGCGCGCGCTGCTCGACAACAAGCCGGCCGTCGCCATTGTCGTGTTCCAGTCGCCCGGCTCGAACGCGCTGGCTCTCTCGAGCGCCATTCGCGCGAAGATGGCCGACCTGAAGACCCGGTTCCCGCAGGGCGTCGAATGGTCTTCCGTATACGATCCGACGTTGTTCGTTCGCGATTCGATCCGCGAAGTGATCTACACGCTGCTTCTCGCTACGCTGATGGTCGTCGTCGTCGTCGTTCTCTTCCTGCAGACGTGGCGAGCCTCGATCATCCCGCTCGTCGCGGTACCGATCTCCATCGTCGGCACATTCGCGGTGATGCTCGCGACGGGATTTTCGATCAATACGCTGTCGCTATTTGGACTGGTGCTGGCGATAGGCATAGTAGTCGACGACGCCATCGTGGTCGTCGAGAACGTCGAGCGGCACATCGAAGAAGGTCTGACGCCTCTGGACGCAAGTCACCGCGCGATGGAGGAAGTCAGCGGCCCGATCATCGCGATCGCGCTCGTATTGTCCGCGGTATTCGTTCCGGTGGCGTTCATCAGTGGTCTCGACGGTCAGTTCTACCGGCAGTTCGCCCTTACCATTGCTTTCTCGACGCTGATCTCGGCGTTCAATTCTCTGACGTTGTCGCCGGCGCTCGCCGCGGTGCTCCTCAAGCCGCGCGGAGCGGCTGAAGATGCGCCGACACGCTTCATGCACCGGTGGCTTGGCTGGCTGTTCGATCCATTCAACCGTCTCTTCGGCCGCGCATCCAATCGATACGGCACCATCGTGACGCGCGTTACACATCGCTCCGTGCTGGCGCTCACGGTCTATGGAGTCCTTGTTTTGCTCGGCGTCATCGGATTCACGAGAGTGCCAAAAGGCTTTGTACCGAGCCAGGATAAGCGGTATCTCGTCGCGATTGCGCAGCTGCCCGACGCGGCATCGCTCGACCGCACCGAAGCGGTTATAAGGCGTATGACGGACCTCGCCCTCGCGACACCGGGCGTCGAGCACGCAGTCGAATTCCCTGGGC
>DASXYR010000376.1:0-5400 GCA_036502385.1 Gemmatimonadaceae bacterium | reverse complement strand
GAGCAATAACGCGGCGTGCATGATGGCATCGATGCCCACATCGTAGCGGCTACCGTGGGCGGCCCTTCCCTTCAGCGCGACGTCGAACCAGGCGAAGCCGCGATGCGCCGGACAGATCGCGAGTCGCGTGGGCTCAGTGATGATCGCCATCTCGGCCCGAATTCCGGCAGCGAGCAGAGCCCGCATGCCGAGGCTCTCGTATTCTTCGTCGACGACTGCGGTGACAAGGACCTGTCGATCTGATTCCAGATTCGCGGCGGTTGCGGCTGCTGCACACATGGCGGCAATCCCGCCCTTCATGTCTGCTGACCCGCGTCCGTAAATCCGGCTGTTCTCAACCACTGCGGAAAAAGGCGGGTGGCTCATTGCTTCGACGCCCACGACATCGAGGTGGCCATTCAGCATGAGCGCGGGCGCGTTGGCAGGTCCAATCCGCGCGACGACGTTCGGGCGACCAGGCACGCCTTCCATGACCTGTACATCAAAGCCCCAGTCGTCGAGCACTGAGGCGAGAGTGCGAGCGCAATCACCCTCGCCCGGTGAATCCGGAGCGAGGGTGGGATTTCTTGAATCAGTTTGTATCAGGGCGCGGGCGAGCGCGACGGCATCGCCACGCGGAATGGCCACGAGCTACCTTCTTTTCGCGCTCTTTCCGGAAGCCTTCGGCTTCGCTTTCACCGTCACCTTCACGACGTGCTTCTTGGCGGCGGGCTTCATTGTCGTCTTTTTCGCGGCCGGCTTCTTGGCGGCACCGGCGTGCTTGGTCACGGGCTTGGCGGCGTGCTTGATCGGAGCCGGGGTGTGATGTCTTGCCGGCGCCGGATGGGCGACGTGCGCGTGGACGACATGTGCAGCTTCCACTTTGGCGACGGGCTTGGCGGCGGATACCGCAGGGGCAACGGGCTTTCTCTTGGCGTGCGAAGCCTCGACTTCCCGCATCAGCTTGTCGGCTTCATCCTGAGTCATCTGTCCGCGGCGAACCATGTACTGAAGGAGGTCGCGGGCGCTCTCGAGAACGAGGCCGGTGAGTCCAGCCGCGGCTCCAACCACGTCTTTCATCGCCGCGGCCATCTTGCTCCCTGCTTCCAGACTTATCTCATGCGCCTTTGCCGCCATCTCGGCGACAGTATCTTTGACATCGGCGCCGCGGTGGCCCGGACTCCGCTTGGGAGGAACGACTGGTGGCACGGGCGGAGTGCCGAGGGCGGGAGCAGCTGCTGTTGGAGTAGCAACTGCGGGCTTTATTGAATCGGGCATCTATGGGCTCCGGTCAGCCGAAAAAAGGGGTCGGGTGCTGACGGGTGAAATCGCGGAAATGCATGGTTGCCCAGCAAAGGGCTTGAACGGGGCTAAGTATATGATTTTTCGTGACTAAAACAAGGTGGGGTGACCCACTGCTTAAGGCCGCCTCGCGGAGCCTTCTTTTGAATAAAATGGGAACAGTATGAACACATTACAACGCCACTATATGCCCAGAACGGCCTAAATGAAGCTGAAAGTGCTTGATTTGAGCAGAGTCCTTGCCGGGCCCCTCTGCTCAATGATTCTCGGCGACCTTGGCGCGGACGTGATAAAAGTGGAACGCCCTGGATCGGGCGACGAGACCCGGGGGTGGGGACCGCCGTTCAACGCCGATGGAGAGAGCGCGTACTTTCTTTCGGTCAATCGGAACAAGAAAAGCATCGCGGCCGATCTTTCTGACGCGGAGGACAGGCGGGTGATCGAGACACTCCTAGCGGAAGCTGATGTGGTGCTGGAGAATTTCGTGGACGGCTCGCTTATCCGGCTCGGCTTGGATCCGGAACGGTTGCTTGATGAGAATCCTTCCCTCATCTGGTGCACCATCTCCGGCTTCGGACCGGCATCACTGCGTCCGGGCTATGATTTTGTCGTGCAGGCTGAGTGTGGCTGGATGGCAATCACGGGAGAGAGAGCGGGACAGCCGATGAAGGTTGGGGTCGCGCTCGCTGACGTGGTGGCGGGAAAGGACGCCGCGATCGCGATCCTTGGCGCTGTCCTGGAGCGAACAAGCGGACCGCTTGCGAGAGAAAGAAGGCGAATCCGCATCTCCCTCGCCGATAGTGCTCGAGCTTCGCTCGTCAACGTGGCCCAGAACGTTCTCGTGTCGGGGCGAGACGCAGAGCGTTGGGGCAATGCGCATCCGAATCTCGTACCCTATCAGCTTTTCGAGGCGGCTGATCGGTCATTCGTCATCGCCGTCGGCAGCGACGATCAGTGGCGCGCCTGTGCGACGTCGCTCGGCCTGACGAAGCTCGCAGCGGATCCGGCGCTCAGCACAAACGCCGGACGTGTGAGCCATCGCGATGCAGTGGTCTCAGCTCTCTCCGCACGAGCACGAGAAATGGACGCCGAGCATTGGATCGCACGGCTCGCTTCGGCTGGCGTACCATGCGGACTGGTCAAGACCGTTGCGGAAGCTCTCGATGGCGCGGGTGGATCGCCGATCACAGGCGTTCCGCCAAGCGTTCCGGGCAGCGTAAGATTGCCACCGCCTCGTCTGGATGAACATGGGGACGCACTCAGAGCACTGGGGTGGCGCGCTTTTCAACCATGACGGATGTTATGGGTCGAGAGCGTCTGGCTGTCGAAGGTTCGCGCATGTGCGAGGAATTTCCATGAAGTCCAGGCTGTCCGTTGCCGCAACTGCGCTATCCATCGTCGGCTTCGTCGCGTGCGGCGGCGGCGACAGGACGACGGGTCCTGCCGGGCAGGAAGCATTCGCGCGATACGTGGCGATTGGAACGAGCCTCAGCATGGGCGTTCAATCGGACGGCGTCGTCTATTTCGATCAGCAGCACGATTGGACAAAACTGCTCGCTCACCAGGCATTCGGATCCTTCTCACAGCCGCTGGCGCAGCCGCCGGGATGTTTCTCGCCGCTCATCGCGCCACTCCAGTTCAACCGGCGTCTGAGCGGAATCAGCGCCAGCACAAGTCAGGCGACCAGCATTCCCGACACGACCTGCGCGCTTCTCGGAACGCTCACACTTCCCGCGAACGATGTCGCCATCGATGGCGCGAGCTCATACGACGCGCTCTACGTGACGCCCGAGACCGCGTCGGTGGAAGGAGTGAAGCGCCGACGACAGTACAAACTGGTTCTGCCGGCGAAGACGACACAAGTCACGGCCATGATGCGTCAGCGTCCGACCCTCGTTTCGGTGGAGCTCGGTGCGAACGAAGCGTTGGGTGCGGCGTCGGGGCTGATCTTTCCCAGCTCGGGGTACAGAGGCCTGGCCGCGCAGGGGACGATAGTCCCGAACAGCGTCTGGCAGCCGGTTTACGATCAACTGATCGACAGCGTGAAAAAGACCGGAGCGAAAGTATTACTCGTGGGAGTGCCGTCGACCAACGGACTCGTGTCACTCCGCACCGGCGACGAGCTTTATCAGGATGCCGCGGAGTTTCAACAGCTCGGTGTGATCGTCGCGCCCGATTGTCAGGGGAGCACGAATTTGATCTTCGTGCCGATCAAGGTGACGGCCCTCGTAGCAGCGGCGCAGGTGAGCGGATCCCCCCAGACGTTGAGCTGTGCCGATACGCCGGGCGCACAAGACAGTATTCTGACGCCCGCCGACGTTCAGGTGCTCGACGCACTGATAACTGGAATGAACACGCACATCAAATCGGTGGCGCAAGACAATGGGTGGGCCTATCTGGACCTGGCGGCGGTGTGGGCGCAGTGGGTCGCGCGTCGGGGTCCGTTCAGCGTCGCGAATATGTTCAACTGCGTGCTTCCGTATGGACAGTACGTGAGCCTGGACGGCGTGCATCCCAATGCGCAGGGATATCAGGAGATGGCGAATGCCGCAGCCGACGCGCTCAATTCCACCTATAGCTTTGCCATTCCATTGAGCACGCAGCCGGTGGTCCCGGCGGGTCAGATTTGTCAGTAGCACGGGGCAGCATCTCGAGGATCGACCCCCCGAAGCTCGCTCACGGGGCATCGTGAGGTACATCGGCAACAAGACGCGACTCCTTCCATTCATTCTTCGAACCCTGAAAAGGAGCGGGATCGAGGTCGGTTCGGCCCATGACGCCTTTGCCGGCACCGCAAGCGTGAGTCGCGCACTCAAGGGGGAAGGATGGCGCGTCCACGCGAGCGATCTTCTAATGTCGTCGTACGTTTTTCAGAGAGCTTACCTCGTTGCCGATAGCGCGCCGCCCGGGGTCGAGGAGCGAGCGACAGAGCTCGCTTCGCTGCCCCCGCGGGAGGGTTTCATCAGCCGCCAATTCTCACCCTCAGTGGCTGACGGAAAGGCCCAGCCGCGGATGTATTTCACTCCCGAGAACGCCGGCCGAATTGATGCGGCGCGGGAGCAACTCGAGGCGTGGCGCGGAGGGGGCGCAGTCGACGAGGACAGCTACTACCTGCTGTTGGCCGCCATAATCGAGGGGGCTGACAGAGTCGCCAACACCGCTGGTGTCTACGCATCCTATATGAAGCGCTGGCAACCGAACGCAAAGCGGGCCTTTGAGATCGTGGTTGAGAAGCCCGTCAAAGGAGCCCAGCTCGCGACAGCCCGGTGGATGGATGCGACGGACGCCGCGCGAGAGATCGGCGATGTCGATTTGGTCTACGTCGATCCGCCCTACAACTCCCGCCAGTACGTGGCGTACTACCATATCCCTGAGATCCTGGCCCGTGGGTGGACCGGCTCCTCCCCGGCGGTTCGTGGGAAAGTGGGGCTGCTTGCCGGCGACGAGGGTCGAAGCCAGTGGTCGCACGGGCGTCGAGTTAAGAAGCTCTTTGCGGGACTTCTGAGTGCGACGGGGGCCAAGCACGCTTTGGTCAGCTTCAATTCCGAGGGCCACTTGACCCCCGAATCCCTGCACTCACTCCTTGCCGATAGCGCGGTCGATGGGCGAGTCTCGCACTTCACCCACAGCTATCGGCGTTACAGGGCGGACAGCGACCGGGAAGGGCGGCATTATCATAAGGATGTGGCCCTGGAGCACCTCTATTTGATTCGCCTTCGATAACTTGGTTGCTTCCACGAGCCTTCGTTCGTCTTCGCTATCGTAACGGTCATAACGTGTTATCCCCGAGTCACCTGGGTCTATACAGGCGCCGGCAAAGGGATTACACTAGGCAGGTGAAGATGCCAGCCATACCGCTGCCAAATCAGGGAAGTCAAACGCTGGGCGCTGGGAGCGCGACGCCGGACAATCAGGCGCCGCTAATCGACGCCGATCAGGAGATCATCGCCAAGGTTCTGGGCGGTCACAAGGATTCATTCGGGGTTCTGATAGCCCGATATAGCGATCCCTTGTACCGACATGCACTTGGGATGACGGGAAGTCCTGATGTGGCGGAAGACATCCTTCAAGCGTCCTTTATTAAAGCATATCAGCATCTGGGTGAAGTTCGCGGCCGAT
>DASXYR010000375.1:0-8095 GCA_036502385.1 Gemmatimonadaceae bacterium | reverse complement strand
CGTTCAGATCGGGACGTTGCCTGGGCATCCACAAAACTGAAGCAGGGATCTCTCACCTTTGCAGCCGGAGCTTCATAGCCTATCAGTTTTGTGGATGTCTGAAAGGCGCCCTGATCCATACGCGAAGTAGTTGACCTGAGTTAGCTGCGCGACTAGCTTTCAAGGCTGCACACCAACACCTAACAGCAACACTCTTCATGACTTACGCAATTATCCGGACGGGCGGCAAGCAGTTCCGCGCCGAGGCCGGCAAGACAATCAGAATTCCAACCCTGGCCGGCGACGCCGGATCCAAGGTCACGTTTGACGACGTCATCCTCGGCTCAGACGGCGACAAGACGCACGTCGGCGCTCCTGGTGTGAAGGGCGCGCATGTCACCGGCGAGATCGTCAAGCACGGCAAGGGCGACAAGATCGTCGTCTTCAAGATGAAGCGCCGGAAGAACTACGCGAAGAAGCAGGGCCACCGTCAGGGCTTCACCGAAGTCCGTATCAACGATGTCGCCTTCGGCAAGAAGAGCGGGGGAGAGAAGTAATGGCACATAAGAAAGGCGTAGGCTCATCGCGCAACGGGCGCGACAGCAATCCGCAGTACCGCGGCGTGAAAAAGTTTGGTGGCGAGAAGGTCGTCGCCGGCAACATCATCGTCCGTCAGTGCGGAACGAAGTGGCACCCGGGCCGCAACGTCGGCCTGGGCACCGACTTCACGATCTATTCGCTGATCGACGGCGTCGTGAAGTTCGAGCACAAGAGCAAGACGCGTTACAAGGTGAGCGTCTATCCGGACGCCGAGACCACCGCGGCGTAGCCGACCGGCACGACGAAAGCCCCGCGAGGGGCTTTTTTGTTGCCCGATAGCACCGAGAGAGCTGTTTGCTGCCCGGGATGCCCGAAACAACAGGCTGTGATTTTGCGTACGTTTGAGAGCAGTTACCTCATTCGCGAGAAGACGATGACGCCATTACTCGACAGACTGAAACAAGAGCTCGATCGTGCCGGCAAAGCAGCGCAGGACGCCTTTGACGACGGCAAGACCCGGCTTGAAGCATTCCGCACCCGCCAGCTTGCCGACAAAGCAGCGCAGGCCCTCGGCTATGCAGTCTTCCGTGCGAAGAAGAGCGGCAGAGATCTCGATGCCGCGACCTCCGATCGTCTGAGCGCGACACTCGAGACCCACGACGCCGAAGCAGGCAGGCTCGAAGCGGAGATCGAGCTGAAGCGCCAGCAGTCCGGCGCATCGCGTGCGTCGTCGACGGAGACGACGGGGGCCAGTGGATCAAGTGCGAGTAGCGAATACCCGGGCTCGCCGAGCTGACTTTGGCGTAATCGCGACGCGAACAGACATCGGTCCGAAGAAAGACCGCTCAAATAGCAAAAAAAAGGCTCCCGGAAACCCGGGAGCCTTTTCGTCTTCGTAAGATTTCAAAGCCTTACTGCGGCGGGTTATTGTGCGTGCCCGGCAGAGTCTTGTAGCGCTCCATCAGCATGTCCTGACGCGTCTTGTCGTGGTATTCGCGACCGCGCACGAACACGTGCTCGACTCTGGTCGTGAACTCGAACGGGTCTCCGCTCCAGACGACGACATTGCCTTCGCGCCCAGGCTGCAGTGAGCCAACGCGATCCGATACGCCGAAGATCTCAGCCGGCGTGAGCGTCACCGCTCGCAGCGCGTCGTCCCACGTCATGCCGTAAGCCACCGCGTTCCCCGCTTCCTGTTTGATGTTTCGCACGTTGAATGCCTCTTCATCGCCGCCGCCCGCGTTGCCAATGAGTGCGACGGAAACACCGGCTTTTCGGAGGAGTGCCGCATTTTCCTGCCGTTGCCCCAGCAGCGCGAAATCGCCTGGGATGTTGTTCATTGCACCGGTCAACACCGGAATGCGAGCCGCGGCGAGCTTATCCGCCATCATCCAGGCCTCGGCGCCGCTTCCGATCATGAGCTTGAAGTTGTATTGACGCGCAAGGCGCATCGCCGCGTCGATGTCCGATTCCCGATCGACGTTGACGACGAGAGGAAGCTTGCCGTCGATGACGGGAATCATCGCCTCCAGATCGAGACGACTCGCCGCGAACGCCCTAGTTTGCGCCCGATCGAATGCGTCCCTGTGCGTCTGGAAATACTTTGTGTCCTCGAGCAGCTCGCGGAGCTTCACTATGAGCTCGCCGCGCGAACCCAGACCTGCCGACTGCGGATCCCCAACCTCCGCGATCATCGCGACCGGAGCACGAATGATCATGTCGCTACTGGTTCCGGGAACAACATCGAGAAGGGCCGCTTGTCCAGCGATCAATCCGCCCGTCGGCATGACAACGAAGCTCGTGATCCCACCCTGGCGAGCCGGCGCGAGAAGCACGGAATTCGGGTTCAATCCATCCCATACCGTGAATGCGGCGGCGATGTTGTCTTTGCCGCGGGCGGACGCGTCGCGGGTGTTGTTGACTGCCGCGACTTCCTGGACTCCGAGCTGCGTGGCCGCGTTGACGAAACCAGGTGTGACGATTTTCCCGGTCGCGTCGATCCGCTGAGCGCCTTCGGGAATGGAAATGCCGCTTCCAACCGCACTGATCTTCCCGTTCACTATTACGACCGTTCCGCCTTCGATGGGCGGGCCGCTCACGGGATAGACCTTGCCACCCGTGATCGCGATCGTCTGCGCATGCACGGGCACTGCGACGGCGATGGCGCCGGCAACCGCAATGAAGAGCGAGAATCCAAGGTTGTATGATTTCATCGATTAATTCCGGTTGAACGGCACGAAGCCGAGCTCGAAGTCTGTACGCCACTGCTGCGACGGATCGGTGCGATCGTAGAGCATTGCTCCATCGACCCACACCTTTTCCGGGCGGCTGTAGACGCTGAACGGATCAGCGGACCAGAGCACAACGTCGGCGTTCTTGCCCGCCTCCAGCGAGCCAATTTTGTCATCGAGTCCGAGTGCCCACGCGGGGTTGATCGTAAGCCACTTTATCGCCTGGTCCTCGCTCACCGGAAGTCCGATCTCCGCGCCGGCGGCCATTGCCTTCGCCGCTTCCTGATTGAGTCTTTGCGATCCCGACGGGTCATCCGAATGGACGATGACGCGAGCACCGGCGTGGTCGACGAGCGCCATGTTCCCTTTGACCGCATCAAGCGCCTCCATCTTGAAGTCGCCCCAGTCCGCCCACAGCGATGCTCCGATGCCTTCCTTGGCGAGAAGGTCGGCGATCTTGTACGCTTCGACGCCGTGGTGGAACGAGCGGATCTTGTAGCCGAACTCGTGCGCGATGTCGATCATCTGCGCCATTTCGTCGGCGCGATAGCAGTGGTTGTGCACGAGAATGTTTCCGCGCAGAACTTCGGCGAGCGTCTCGTTGCCGAGGTCGCGTGCGGGGGGATCGCCCTTGTGATCGGCGTTCCATTTGTCCCACTTGCGACGGTAATCCACGGCTTTGATCCATGCCGCGCGGTAGCCCGCGACGTTGCCCATTCGGGTCTGCGGCCCGCCACGATTTCCGTAGACGCGCTTTGGATTTTCGCCGCAGGCCATCTTGAGTCCGTATTTCGCGCCCGGGAATTTCATTGCCTGCACCGTCCGACCTGGTACGACCTTGAGCACGACGCTGCGTCCGCCGAACAGATTCGCGGATCCGGGCAGCACTTGAAGCGTTGTCACCCCGCCCGCAAGGTTACGGGGAAACTGTGGATCCTGCGGCCACACCGAATGCTCTGCCCAGACCTGGGCAGTGACCGGGTTGGTTGCTTCGTTGCCGTCGCTTAGCGCGTTGCCGCCGGGCGCGGCGTACACTCCGAGGTGCGAGTGATCGTCCACGATGCCCGGCGTGACGTACTTGCCCGTTCCGTCTATGACGAGAGCGTCAGCGGGCGCATCAACGGTCGCGCCAACGGCAACGATCTTTCCATTCTGAAGTAGTATCGCGCCATTGCGGATCGTGGGGCCCGCCGCCGTGAGAAGATTCACGTTTCGGATTACGGTCGTGCGAGACGGGAATGGCGTGTAAGTGCTGGGAAACGGATCGGCGTTCGGCGTCGATGTCCCGCCAAGGCCGACTCCGGCCTCTGTTGTATCGCGGGCGGGCGTCGTTGAGGTCTGCGGGTGGGCGCTTGCGCAACCGGCAATTGCCCCTGCGAGCAGGAGACAGAGTAGAGCACGCATGTGAGAGATCTTTCCTCCGAGGGATAATTCTGGGTCGCAATAAAGTAGCGATTACCAGGTGAACGCGGCGAGCTCTCCGATGCGATCGGTGCAGATGGCGTCGACGCCGAGAGAGCGGAGCATCTTCCACTCGAGTGGGTCGTTGGAAGTCCATGCAACCACTCTGCAGTTGCCGGAGTGAACGCGCCGCACCATCTCGGCGTCGATCAAGGTCCAGTCCTGCCACAGATCTTCGGCGCCGGTTTCGACGAGCGCGGCGAGCGGGTCGAGGTGGCGCGCCACTTCCAGAACTCCCGTTCTGATGGCAGGGAAGATCTTCTTGACGTTCTGAACGATCCGGTGGTCGAAGGAGTGGACAGCGCAGTTTGCGTTCGATTCGCGAATGCAGCGAACCACGAGCGCCTCGATGTCCTTTCCCTTGATCTCGACGTAAACCCTCGGACCTTCACCAACGGCAGCGAGCACATCCTGGAGGGTCGGAATTCCGATGCCCTCCGCGAGCACGACTTTTCGCAGATCGGAATAGGTGAGATCGGCGATTGCCGCGTGCGGTCGCAGGATTCCCCGTCCGCGGTGCACTGTCGGGTCGTGGTGTACTACCACCATGCCATCGCTCGTCGCATGCACATCCAGCTCTATCGCATCAGCGCCTAGCTCAAGGGCCTTCTCGAACGCGGGGATCGAGTTTTCGGGAAGGCCGTCATGCGCGCCCCGGTGTGATACGCGCTCGGGGATCTGGAGCCTGGAGCTTTGGGTCAGACGGGCCTCACCGTGATAACTTTGGGTACGATGATCGCGAAGCTATGAGCCCCGCGCCGAGGGGTCAACCATCCTTAACAGAAGGGGTTCCGGAGCGTCTACTGGATGAGGCTCCATGACACAAAGCCCCGAAATAAGGCCTGAGGAGACCGACATGGAGCTGATCCAACGCTGGAAGGCGGGGGATGGTCGGGCTGCGACCCGACTGGTCGGGCGGCACTCGCAGGCGCTGGCCAGATTCGCGGCCAGCATTGGGGAACGGGATGGGGTGGAAGAGCTTGTGCAGGACACGTTTGTCAGGGCATTCGCCGCGCTCGACTCGTTCAAGGGCGAAAGCTCCTTCCGCACCTGGCTTTTTTCGATCGAGCGAAGATTGATGCTCGATCGGCGGAGAGCAGAACGACGCACCCGAGAGACGGTTCCGGTAGAGGAATCCGATAGCGTGAGTGAGTACGGGGCGCTGGATTCGCTGATAGCGGACGAGGCGCAGGAGAGAGTGCGACGATCGCTGCAAGCTCTGTCGCCGACGCAGCGCGAAGTGTTCACGTTGAGGGTTCAACAGGGCATGTCATACAAGGAGATCGCGGAAGTAGTGGGAAGCACCGAAGGTGCCACCAGAGTTCACTATCACAACGCGATCCAGCGGGTAAAGGAGTTTCTTAGAGATGAATAGCTGCATGGAAATCGAAACCAGGGAGATGCTCCCCGATCTGCTCCACGGCAAACTCGACACGAGTGCGCGGGCGCGGGTGGAAAAGCACGTGGCAGGTTGCGAGGAGTGCAGGGAAGAGCTCGAAGTTCTGCGCACCGTCAAGGCTGCTGCGATCTTTGCTCCGACGATTGATGTCAATCGCGTGGTCGGGCACATCGCGCCCTACGCCAGGATCGCTCCCGAGGTGGAGGCTCCCGCACGGTCGCGTGTGGTATCGTGGCTGGTCGCGGCAAGCTTTCTTGTTGTGATTGCCGGTGGCGGCTCTTTGCTCGTGGTTCAGCAGAAGGACTCTGTAGCTCCGTATGCTACGGCTACCACGTCCCAGCGCACCAATGTCGTTTCGACACCCGTGCCGGTCCTATCGGCCGGGGGGAATGATGTCGCCTCCGTCGAGCGGCCCGTCGTTCACACCCTCGCTTTGGCGAGTGGCGTCGAGACGCTCAGTGATAACGATCTCCGTCAGCTCATGACCGACATGGATAGCTTTGATGCGCTTCCCAATGCCGAGCCCGAGCCCGTCATGAACGTGGACAACGGTGACAACTCCGATCAGGGAACCCGATGATCACACGCCTGCTCGGCCTCTGCGCACTGAGCCTGTTCATCGCTCCGATCGTATCTGCCCAATCCGCCGCCCCGGCGGCGAATCCCAGGCGTGCCGCTCTCGAGCAGCAGTTCCGCGCCCAGTCGGCGAAGCTCGCGCAGCAGAAGCTCGGACTAACGGACGCCCAGCTCGGTCAATTGGAGCAGACGAACGCCCGATTCGCGCCGCAGATGAACCAGCTGGTTGCGCAGGAGCGCGACACGAGGCGTCAGCTTCGCATGGAGATGACGCGCGGCAATCAGGCGAACCAGCAGCACGTAAGCGATCTCCTCGACAACACGGTGAGCCTGCAGAAGCAGCGCATCGCCCTTGTCGAAGCGGAGCAGAAGGATCTCGCGCGATTCCTGACTCCGACTCAGCGCGCCGGCTACATTGCCCTCCAGGCGCAGTTCAGGATGCGGGCGCAGGAGCTGACGCGGCAGAACGGCGGCCAGCGAAAAGGGATGGGCGTGAACGGGGGTGGCGCTGCCATCAAGCATCGCCCGTAGCGGTTGGGCCAATCCCCACGCTAGAATAGACTGAGTAGCAAGCTCTCGATCGTTGAGGTCGGGAGTTTTTTTTATCCCAAATAGACGAATGCCAGATTTCGCGCATCACATGACGCGGCTGCTCGCGCTCTACACGTATCCTGTCCTTCTGGGCCTCGTGCTTCTGGAGAGCCTTGGGATCCCGCTCCCCGGCGAGATTGCGCTCGTGACGGCAGCCGCCTACGCGTCGCACGGACACGTCTCGATCCTGGCGGTGATGGCGCTCGCTGCCGCCGGCGCTTCCGTCGGTGGAGTGCTTGGCTATTTGATCGGCCTAAAAGGCGGGCTGCCGCTGGTCGCGCACTATGGCGGATATGTCGGCATCCGCAGATCGCACCTTTCCAAGGCGCATGAGTTCTTCGAGCGCTATGGATCGAAGACCATCCTTTTTGGGAGATTCATCGCGCTGTTGCGGACCTGGGCAGCGGTGGTGGCGGGCGCTGCCGCGATGTCTTTCCCGAAATTCGTCACGTACAATACGATCGGCAGCGTGGTGTGGGCGATCGTTTTTGGCGCCGTGGGTTACTATTTCGGCCGCGACCTGCCATTGCTTCACCGGTACATTTCCGGCGCGAGCTTCGGGGTGTTCATCGTCGCTGCCATTGCTCTGCTCCTGTTCCTGATCTACAAGCGACAGAATGGCGCGAAGAACCGTCGGCCCGGCGTCGAGCCGGATACGACCGATCAGGAAAATGCCGGCGGCGCGGAAGCCTAGCACGGTTGCCCGGCGGGTGTTCGTTGAGCCAAATTGCACTCTGGATTTGCAGACGCGCCCGGGTGGCGGAATCGGTAGACGCAGGGGACTCAAAATCCCCCGGCCTATGGCCTTACGAGTTCGAGTCTCGTCCCGGGTATTTCGCTTTGGACCTCTGGAGGCCAGATGAGATTGGTCGAAATCACAGACACCACCGGCCGCGTTGTATGGATTAACGCGCAGAATGTCGCCTACGTTCAGGATTTCCAGACCTACCGCGCCATTCACTTCGTCGGAAGCAAGGACAACTATTTTCAGGCGAAGGACGCCGCCGAAGACATCGTAATGATGCTTCGGCCTCCTGCATAACACGCGATCTTTTTACTGCTCGCTCGGCGCCAGAGCGGGACTCTTCCGGCCTCGTACCCTCGCCACCGCGCGTCGCGTGAGCCCGCGCACCCGGTCCGGCAGCTCGTCGAAGTAAGTGTAGAATACCGGCGTGACGTACAGGGTCACGAGCTGCGAGAATGCCAATCCACCAACGACTGCCACGCCGAGCGGACGACGCGACTCGGCGCCAGCGCCTCGGCCGAGCGCGATCGGCAGCGTCGCCATCAGCGCGGCCATCGTCGTCATCATGATCGG
>DASXYR010000374.1:0-1548 GCA_036502385.1 Gemmatimonadaceae bacterium | reverse complement strand
ACGTGCTCAGGATCGAGATCCCGAGACCCGACAGCACGCGCGGGATTTCGTGGTGGCCCACGTACACGCGACGACCGGGGCGCGACACGCGACGAATGCCCTGGAAGGCGCTCGTACGCTCATTGCTACCCGTCGTGGAGTACTTGAGCACGATGGTCAGCGTTTGATGCTTCTTCGGGCCCCACTCTTCTTGGCGCACGTCGGAGACGTAGCCTTCGGCCTTCAGTAGCTCGGCGACGCTCTTCTTGAGCTTGCTGGCGGGCAGCCGCGTCAGCTCATGGCGAGCCATGGCGGCGTTACGGATACGCCCCAGCAAATCGGCAATCGGATCGGTCATCATGGGATCACCAGCTCGACTTGGTTACGCCCGGAATCTCACCCTTGAGGGAGAGGAGGCGGAAGCACATACGGCACAGCCCGAAATCGCGGTAGACCGCGCGTGAACGGCCGCAAACCTTGCAGCGATTCACGATGCGAGTCGAAAACTTCGCGGGACGGTTGACTTTGGCCCACTGGGAAGCGCGTGCCATCGTTAGCTCCTGAACGGCATGCCGAGGTTGGCGAGGAGCTCTTTGGCTTCCTCGTCGGTGTCGGCGGTTGTGACGAAAGTGATGTTCATGCCCTTGATCTTCTCGACCTTGTCGAAGTCGATCTCCGGGAAGACGATTTGCTCTTTGAGACCGAGCGTGTAGTTGCCCGAGCCGTCGAAGGCTTTGGGGCTGGTGCCGCGAAAGTCGCGGACGCGAGGCAAGCTGAGCGTGACCAGGCGGTCCAGAAACTCCCACATGCGCTCGCGGCGCAGCGTGACCTTGGCGCCGATCGGCATGCCTTCACGCAGCTTGAAGGTCGCGATGCTCTTCTTGGCCTTGGTGACCACCGGCTTTTGCCCGGTAATTTGCGTGAGCTCGCCGACGGCCGCGTCGATCAGCTTCGGGTTACCGACTGCTTCGCCGAGGCCCATGTTGAGCACGATGCTCTT
This sequence comes from Gemmatimonadaceae bacterium, assembly GCA_036502385.1. Taxonomy (GTDB): domain Bacteria; phylum Gemmatimonadota; class Gemmatimonadetes; order Gemmatimonadales; family Gemmatimonadaceae; genus UBA4720. The sequence continues at coordinate 569 of DASXYR010000374.1, read as the reverse complement.
CAGGCGCGGCACCTGCATCACGTTGGTGTAGCCAAAACGCTTCATCAGCGTCGGGACTACTTCGCTCTTGTACTTGCCGAGCAGGCGCGGATTGACGCTTTCGGACATGGCTCAGCTCTCCTTCGCGACCGCCAGCACCGCGCCGCTCTTCGCGATGCGTTGCTTCTTGTCGCCGTCGACCTTCGCGCGAACGCGGGTCGGCTTGCCGGATTCGGGATCGACCGGCATGACATGCGAGACCGGCAAAGGCGCTTCGACCTGCAAGATGCCGCCACCGCGTTGCGGGGTAGCCTTGAGGTGACGCTTGACCGTGTTGACGCCTTCGACGACGACGCGACCCTTGTCGGCGAGCAGCTTGGCGACCTTGCCGCGCTTGCCCTTGTCGTTGCCGCGAATGACGATCACTTCAGTGCCGACGACGAGGCGGTTCATCACAGCACCTCCGGCGCGAGCGAGATGATCTTCATGAACTTCTTGGAGCGGAGCTCGCGAGCCACCGGTCCAAAGATGCGCGTTCCGACCGGCTCGGACTGCGCGTTGATTAAGACGGCGCTGTTGTCGTCGAACTT
>DASXYR010000373.1:0-4070 GCA_036502385.1 Gemmatimonadaceae bacterium | reverse complement strand
CGTCTTACCTACGTCGGATCAGCCTCCATTTCCCGCTCAATAGCCGCCTAATTGTCCACGCCAGCCGATCGTGAAGCCCTACTCGTGTTGGATCACGAGCTTACCGTACGCGCCGCGAATAAGGGTTTCTACTCTATGTTTCGCCTCGCTCCGGAAGAGTGCGTCGGCAAGAGAGTCTATCTGCTCGGTGGACGGGCGTGGGACGAGCGGCTTCGCTCGCTCCTCGAGACAGTTCTGAGTGGCGAGCCACAGGCTGACCATTTCGAGCTGATTCACGACGAAAAAGAAGGAGGCCGCGGGGTGCTTTGGGTCAGCGCCCGTCTCGTTCCAGCCGCCGATCCAGCGGACGCGACCATTCTCCTCGCCATCGAGGATCTGACAACCGGTCGTACCGTGGAGGAGTCGCTGATGACGAAGAGCCAGGAGCTGCTCACAATGGCGGACCTGGCCGGGCGCAGCGCCCACGAGCTGAATAATCTGCTGACCGTGATCCGCATGAACGCGGATATCATCGAGAGCTCGCTCGCCTCCGCGAAACAGTCCGTCATGGAATCGGCCGACATTCGCCAGGCCGTCGAGCGCGCGGAATCGATAACGAGGAAGTTGCTGCTCACAAGCCGTCGAGTGCTGCCACAGCCAACGGGACTCGACAGAGATGACGGCTCCGTGCCCCTCCCTGGCTCGCCACTAAAGGAATCGGAGTCGCAGATAGCCGAGCGCGAGGCAGCGCAGGCTCAATCGGCCAGACTTCGCGAACCGAGAGAAGGCGTACCGGCCGGACATGAAACGATTCTCCTCGTGGATGACGAAAAGTCCCTGCGAAAGCTCGCAAACCGAGTTCTCTCGGCAGCGGGCTACCGCGTGCTCGAGGCGTCGGATGGGGCAGTCGCACTTCGCGTCGCCGCTGAGGAAGTGGGCGAGCTCGATCTCGTTCTGACAGATGTGGAGATGCCCACCCTCGGCGGGCGAGGGATGGTGGATGAGCTGCTCGAGCTCAGTCCCGGCACCCGCGTTCTGTTCATGTCGGGGTACACCGATAATGAAATCCTGCGCCGCGGAATCAGGACTTCCGAGACGAACTTTCTTCAGAAGCCCTTCACCGCGGAATCACTTCTTGCCGCGGTGCGCGCGACTCTGACCAAACCTGCGGTCACTCCTTAAGTGACGGCCAAACGTGTGAAGGGCTTCGAGTCCAAGGCGCGCATACTCGTCATCGACGACCACGAGGAAAATATCAAGCTCGTAACGCGGGTCCTTTCCAAGGCCGGGTACGAGAAGATTGCCTCGACAACCCAGTCGGCGGAGGCGCTCGCGCTTCACGTTGAGTTCAAGCCCGATCTTGTCCTCCTCGATCTTCACATGGGAGACAAGGATGGATTTGAGGTCCTTCAGGAGTTTGCTTCCCTGAATGGAGGCGGTGAGCGCGTCCCAGTTCTCATGATCACCGCCGACGACAGCGCCGAGACCAAACGTCGTGCGCTTGCGTTGGGGGCAAAGGATTTTGTAGGAAAGCCGTTCGACGGACCCGAAGTGCTTCTTCGCATCGCGAACCTTCTGGAGACTCGATTTCTCCAACTGGCGCTCGAGGGCCAGAACCTGGATCTGGAGCAAAAGGTCGCCGAGCGGACGAAGGCGCTTGAGCAATCGCAGCTGGAAGTCCTCGAACGGCTGGCTGCCGCCGTTGAATTTCGCGACGACGACACCGGTCAACACACCAAGCGGGTCGGGAAGGTGTCGGCGATGCTGGCCGAGGCGATTGGTCTGCCCGCTGAGCGCGTCCAACTGATCGAGCGCGCCGCGCCGCTGCACGACATCGGCAAGGTCGGAATTCCCGACAACATTCTGCTCAAGGCCGGGCCTCTGACGTCGGAAGAATTTGAGATCATGAAATCCCACACCGTGATCGGAGCGAGGATGCTCTCCAACGGCGGCTCAGAGCTCGTCCGCATGTCGCAGCGAATCGCACTCAGCCACCATGAGTGGTGGGACGGGTCCGGGTATCCGCACCGGACGTCGGGCGAGCGCATCCCGCTCGAGGCGCGAATAGTTGCTCTCGCCGATTTCCTCGACGCGTTGACTCACGAGCGCCCGTACCGTCCAGCGTGGTCGCTCGCCGACACGCTGCAGGAGATCAAGAGCAGGTCGGGTACGCACTTCGAGCCACTCATCGCCACAACCCTCGCCAAGATCGACTGGCGAGCCAATGAGGCTCTCGTAACGTAGCTTCGGCGGGTTTTTTGCTTGAAGCCCCTCCATAGAAATCGTCACCATTCTGGAGGGGAGCGATGCTTTGGACACCGGGGGGGCGCAGCCCCAATCTGGAAGACCGCCGCTCAGGAGGCGGAGGCATGGGCCGAGGTCTCGGGATCGGCGGGACTGTGGTCGTTCTCGCCTTGAGCCTGCTTTTCGGTCGGAACCTGTTCACCGACCTGGGCGTCGAGCCCGCCGGAGTTTCGGCCGCCACCACACCACTGAGTCCGGCGGACTCCGCCGCGCAGGAGACCGAGGTCCAGTTCGTCTCATTCGTCCTCGACGACGTACAGAAAACGTGGGCGAGCATCCTCTCCAACTCGAGCGTACAGTTCCATCCGGCGAAGCTGGTGCTGTTCAGGAACTCGACCGACTCCGGCTGCGGAACCGCGGAGTCCGCGATGGGCCCATTCTATTGCCCCACCGATGAGCGCGTCTACCTCGACCTCGGTTTCTTTGACGAGTTGAAGCAGCGGTTCAGCGCTTCGGGCGACTTCGCGCAGGCGTACGTGATCGCGCATGAGCTGGGGCACCACATTCAGCACCTTCAGGGCATCGACGCGCAGATGCGTCAGGCCCAGGAATCAGATCCATCGCGGGCGAACCAGATGTCAGTCGCCCTCGAGCTCCAGGCGGATTGCTATGCGGGGGTTTGGGCGCATTCAACGCAGGGAAGAATTCTTCAGGCGGGGGATGTCGACGAGGCGCTCACCGCCGCGTCAGCGGTCGGTGACGATCGAATTCAACAGCGCACGACCGGCCGGGTAAACGTGGACTCGTTCACGCATGGGTCGGCGGCTCAGAGATCGGCATCGTTCAAGCGCGGAATGGAGACGGGTGATCCGAGAAGTTGCGCTATCAGCTGATATCGCCTCGCATTGTCCACTGGGGGTCCGGCACCCAGGCTCGACGCAATCCTCGGCCTTTACGCTGACGCTACCCTGTAGCGACGGTTCCGCTCTGCGCCTATAGATAGCGCATCTGGAGTATCCCACGGTGGTGCAGCTCGTGACCCGCGATGATATACGCCAATGCCCTCACCGTCACTTCGGCACCACTCGCCGTTCCGCGGCGCATCCAGGCGTCTTCGGTGAGATGGCTGAAAAAGAGAACGGTCGATCGCCGGAGACTCTCCAGCTCCGAGGCCAGCTCGGCCAGGGGAAACTCGTCAAACGTGGCGTTTCGAACGTAGTTGTCCTGCTCGAAACTTGGGAGAGGCGTTGGATCAGCGCGCGAGAATCTGAGCGCGCGCGCGGTGAAGATCCGCTCGGCGTCGATGACGTGACCGATCATTTCGTTCACGCTCCATTTGTCGGGGGCGTAGCGGTATTTGCCCATGGAAGCGGGAAGGCCTTGCAGAAGCGCCTGTGTCTCCGACATCTGCGTTGACAGTGCTGAGATGACATCGCCCGGTCCAACCAGGTCGATATACCGCCCGTAGTATGGAAGAAACTCTCCTGCTTCTGGCTTCGTTCGCACGGCTGACAAGGACGCGTCTCCGCTGAGATTGGTGGCCTTCAGGAAATAGAATGCGATGAACCGCATCGCGCTACCGCCGCATTGCTGCTCCGGCCCGGTGCGCGTATCATCCGGTCACCTACACTTCGCCCCCGAGGAATGGCGGCACCACACGACCCGTACATATCGCTTCGCAACTCGAATTTTCTCTGGTACGTAGCCAGTCTTGTCGCGATAACCCTGGGCACGCAGATCCAGGCGACGGTTGTCGCCTGGCAGGTGTACGCTCTCACGAAGGACCCGTTGTCGCTCGGCATGGTCGGCCTGGCTGAGGCGCTACCGTTCATCACCGCGGCACTCTA
>DASXYR010000372.1:0-11080 GCA_036502385.1 Gemmatimonadaceae bacterium | reverse complement strand
CCTGATCGATGTTGAATTCGCGAATGCCCTTGTCGTGCGGCGATCCGCGCATCTTGAGGACCGTGATCCCGCGCTTCATATCGCCGAACATCTCGACGTAGCGAAGCAGAATGATCGAATCGGTCAGCGTGGAGATGTGACCTTCGGTGATCGACGCGCCGCCCATCAGCGACGCCGTCGTCGACGTAAACATCCCGGTGATCTCCTGATGTTTGATGAACGACGTCAGGCCGATCACGAACTCGCGAAAGGCTTTTACCGTGCCCACGTTCTCGAGCGCCGAAAGACTATCGAGGGCCATCCGCTGCGGTTTGAACTCGTTGATGATCCCCTGAATGGTTACCAGCCAGTCCTCGAGGCCGGAGACGTCGGGATAGTCGCAAACCACCTTGAGTAGCCCGTCACGCTCCATCTTCTCGAAATCGAAACCCCACCCGGTCGCATTTCTCACCAGCTGGTCACGGCTTTCCTCGAACGCCAGAAGCAGGCACTTCTCGCCATTCGCCGCGCCGCCCTGAAGGAACTGCGCGACGGTCAGCGTCTTCCCGGTGCCGGTGGCGCCGGACACGAGCGTTACCGAGTCGCGAAAAAAGCCGCCGCCGCACATCTCGTCGAGCTGGGTGTTGCCCGAGGAAATCCTCACATCCGATGATTTCATGCTCAGCGTCATCGCCGAGAGCGGGATGACGATCACGCCGCCGTGCGGGACAATCGTGAAAGGATACTCGCCCTTCTGGTGGTCGCAGCCGCGGAATTTCAGGATCTCGATCGTGCGGCGGCGCGTTTCGTCTTCCAGAGCGTTGCGAAGGATCATCACGTTGTCGGCGATAAACTCCTCCACGCCGAATCGCGCGACCGGCCCATGGTCGTCCACTCGCTCGGCGGTCAGGACCGCGGTGACGCCCATCCCTTTGAGCGCGGATGCAATTCGAAACAGCTCGCCGCGAACCATGTTCTGATCGGAGAACTGCGAAAACACTGCACCAAGCGAATCGACGGCGACGCGTGTCGCACCGACTTTCTTGACTGCGTTCGCGATGCGGGCAACGAGTGCGCCAAGGTCGAATCCGCCGGACTCTACCGTGTCGATGTGCGGATCGGGCGATGCGTCAACGAACGCGAGCTTCCCCTCTTCGACCCACTGGGCGAGATCCCACCCGAAGCTCTGCATGTTCGCCTGAATGTCGGACGCCGCCTCCTCGAAAGTCACGAATACCCCCGGCTCCCCCAGCTCGATTCCTGCCGCCAGGAAGTGAACGCCGAATACCGTCTTCCCGCTTCCGGCGGTGCCGGATATGAGTGTGGTTCGACCCTTCGGAAGTCCGCCTTTGGCAATAATGTCGAGGCTGGAGATTCCGGTGCGGAGCTTCTCGACGCTCGGATGTCCTGTTGTAGTGGTCATCGACGCTCCGGGAAGACAATGGGAGTAGAAACCTGTGTACGAACCTCGAGTCCCAGCAAAACTTTGTCCTTATCCGACAAGTCGCCGATGACGCGACGCAAGGGCGGGGGAAGCTGCTTGATCAGGGTAGGCGTCGCGAGAATCTTCTCATCCTCGGCGCGCTGCGGATTCTCGAGCACATCGACGACCTCGAGCTCGTATTGACCCTCGAGCTCCTGTTCGCAAATGCGCTGCAGGTTTCCGATTGCAATATTCGCTCGCGGACTGGTGCCCGTGACGTACAGCGTCAGCAAATATTTGGACAAAGATCCTCCACCTGGTCACTTCGTGGATGCCATTCTGCGCCCAGCCATGAGCGCCAAAAGCGAGCCACAAGCTCGGCCGATCAGGCCCGCTCGTTGCACTAGTGCTACTGCCTGCAGCGACAATTCCCTGGGTTGCAACTGAACTATAACCACTGACACCCAACGCGAGGAATCGGCCAAACCGGATGACGACGCAGATGGAGCCACCCTCAACGCGACCAGCCGCGAGCCTTCGCGCCATCATTGAGCGACTCCCCGATGGCATCGTCATCGTTGACCATCAGGGAAATATCCGTTTTGCCAATCCAGCGGCAGAACACCTGTTCGACCGGGAGGCAGAGGACCTCATCGGAAACTCTTTCGGGTTCTCGCTGGTCGTCGGTGAGACTACAGAAATCGAAATCGTGCAGCGCAGAGGCGGCGGGGTGATTCACGCCGAGCTCCGCGTCGTGGAAACGGAGTGGGAGGGGGAGCAGGTTGAGCTGGTCTCGCTCCGCGACATCACCGATCGCAAGCACGCGGAGGAGCGCGCGCAGCAACTTGTGTTCGAGCGCGAGGCGCGGCTGGAGGCGGAGGCAGCCAGCCGCGCAAAGTCGGAGTTTCTTGCCATCATGTCGCACGAGCTCAGGACTCCGTTGAACGCCGTGCTCGGATACTCGGAGCTGCTGGAGCTTGGAATCTCGGGACCGCTAACCGAGAAGATGCGCGAGCAGGTCGGTCGCATTCGAATGAGCGCCAAACATTTGTTAGGACTAGTGAACGACATCCTGGATCTGGCAAAGGTCGAGGCCGGCCGTCTGTCGGTGAGCACTGGCCCGGCATCCGCAACCGGAACCATTGCGGCCGCGCTCTCATTGATACTTCCGCAGGCCTCGGCCGGTGCGCTCGAGCTCTCAGTCGTCCCCATGTCGGATGCGGCTCTTGTCTACCTCGGTGACGATGAGCGGGTGCGCCAGATCATAGTGAACCTGCTGTCAAACGCGGTAAAATTCACAGCACCGGGGGGAACGATCACGGTCGAGGTCAAGCGCACGGCTTCTCCCGATCCGGCGGCCCGTCTTCACCCGAACCGCGAGTACGTGTCGTTTTGTGTAACCGATACGGGCAGCGGTATCGCCGAGGACAAGCTGCTCGCGATTTTTGACCCATTCGTTCAAGTCGAGTCCGGTCACTCGCGCTCTCGGGAAGGGAGCGGGTTGGGCCTCACCATCAGCCGGCGACTGGCGAGGCTAATGGGCGGCGATCTGACCGTGTCGACCAAGGTTGGCGAAGGATCGAGTTTTACCCTCTGGCTGCCGGCGGATGAATCTTCCACGTTAGCCGAGTCTCAGACGCCGATCGTTGGTGAGCACGTGACAGTCCAGAGGGACGTGAAAGGTCTCTCGAAGATCGGTCGAATTCTGCTCGATGGAATGGAGGCGAGCACCGCGAGAATCGTCGACAAGATCCGCACCGACCCGAATCTGAGCGTTGCCGCGGGTCTGAGCTACTCCCAGCTGGCGGATCATTTCCCGACCCTCCTTGCAGATGTGGGTGGCGCGCTGATCGTGCTCGAAGAGCTCAAGGGGCAAGCGTCGCCATTGCTGGCGGACGCTACGGAAATCCAACGCCTTGTCTCCGAACGTCACGGCACCCAGCGATATCGGCTCGGCTGGAACGAGGCCGCGTTGCGCCGTGAATTCATGATTGTCCGTGAGGACCTGGAGCGCATAGTTCGTGACGCATCGACGGGCGGTGATCCGCTACCGGTAGAAGATGGAATCCTGGTGATTGGGCGTTTTATGGATCAATCGGAGTATGTCGCGGTAAAGGCATTGAACGCCGCCCGCAAAGTTTAGTTATTGTCATATCCTACCCGAAATCAGGAGGATTTATGACTACCAACGCGCCCACTTCCACCGCCGCGGTCGCAGAGGAGCTCACCGCATTCTGCCGAGCCGGCCGCAACATCGACGCGATCAACACTCTCTATTCACCCGACATCGTGAGCGTTGAGTCCATGGGCAACGCGCAGATGCCAGCGGAAACGAGAGGCCTCGAGGCAATTCGCGGCAAGAATGAATGGTGGGCCGCAAACAACGAGGTCCATTCCGCAGAAGTGGACGGGCCGTTCGTTGGCGAGGGGGACAAATTCTCCGTCTACTACAAGTACGACATCACCGCAAAGCCCCAGAACAAGCGCGCGATCATGGAAGAGATGGCGCTCTATACCGTGAAGGACGGGAAGGTCGTGCGCGAACAGTTCTTTTATAAAACGAGCTGATCCCCAAGGCGATGTGATCCAGCACTAAGCCGACGTTCGCAGTTTGCTCTCCGCTAAACGCTACACGCATTCATGAAAGTATTAACGGCCGGCGGCCCCGACCCTGCGCCTTCGTCGTGCTTGAAGAAGACGTATGCCTCCTTCCAGCCCTGGCCGTTCACGCGCTCTGCCCATTCGGCGAGCGCGGTCTCGTCGTAGTCGAGACGGTGGAGACGGAGATATCCCCATGAAGCCGTGGAGATCACCGGGCATTTGAATTCATCCTGCTCGATGATGCACATCGCGATGTCGCGCTCGCGCAGCGCGTCGTAGATCTCGTTGTCGAACCAGCTCTCGTGCCGGAACTCGAAGACGTACTTGCGATCGGTCGGCAGCAGGCCGAGGAATCCGCGAAAGCGATTCGCATCCTTCTTGAGATTCGGCGGCAGCTGGAAGAGGATCGGACCGAGCCTGTCGCCCAATACCGCCGTGTTCCGAAGGAGGAAATCGACGGTGTCCGCCGATTCCTCCTTTAGTCGCGCGTGGTGCGTGATGCGCTGGCTCGCCTTGATGGCGAACGTGAATTCGTCGGGAACCTGCGACGCCCAATCCTCGAGGACGTTTTGCTTCGGCAGTCTATAGAACGTGTTGTTTATCTCGACCGTCGGGAATTTGCCGGCGTAGAAGCCGAGCATTCCGTCGTCTTTCAGCTCCTTCGGGTAGAACGCGCCCTTCCATTCCTTGAACGCGTAGCCGCTCGTTCCCGCGAGGAGCTTCACGAAACCTTGCGCTTCGACTCGCCCTTCTCCTTTGTTGGCTTTGCGAGGCTCGCCTTCAACGCTTCCATCAGGTCGATCATCTTGGTGTCCGTGCCCGGCGTGATGTCGGCGGTGATGTCCTGGCCGTCGATCTTTTGCTGGATGGTCTCGAGCACGCGCTCGCGCACGGTGTCCTTGTACTTGGTGGGCTCGAAGGTCTCGTTCGATGTCTGATCGATCAGCTGCTTCGCCAGCTTCAGCTCGGCGTCTTTTACCTCGCCGGGCGCGATGGTGACTTCCGTCGTCGGACGAACTTCATCGGCGTAGTGGAGCTGCTCCATCACGAGGACGCCGTTGAGCGGTCGGAGGAGCACCAGGTGCTGCTGCCCGCGCGCGGCGTACTGACCCAGCGCGGCGCGTCCGGTCTCCTTGAGCGCGGCGGCAAGGAGACGATACGCACGATCGCCGCCCTTGTCGGGGCCCAGGTAGTAGACCTTCTCCAGATACTCGCGGTCGACGTTGGCGAGGGGGACGAACTCGACGACGTCGATGGTGCTCGTCGCCTTCTCTTCGAGCGCCTTCAGCTCCTCTGGTGTGAGGACGACGTACTGGTCCTTGGCGAACTCGTATCCCTTGACGGTCTCGTCGCGGGTCACGACCTCGTTGTCCTTGGTGCAGAGGTACTGCTGCTTGAGGCGTGAGCCGCACTTCTTGTGCAGCATGTTGAAGGACACGCTCGCCTTGGACTCGGACGAGGAGTAGATGTTGACGGGGACCGAGACGAGTCCGAAGGAGATCGTGGCGGTGCCGATTGAGCGAGCAGGCATGATTGCGGGAGGAAAAAGGTTAGTCCTTTATCACAAACATTTCTTGCGTGGAAAACTCTACCTACCGTATCCTTATGTATGTCCACCATGGACGCAAGAGCTAAGTAGTCGTCACCCCACCATTGGGAGAATACGTATGCTAGCACGTCGCTTTACAATGATCCTCGCGGCCTTCCTGATCATCGAAGGCGTCTGGGGGCTGTTCAGTCCAGTCGTGTTCGGCGTGCTCTCGACCAACATCTTGCATGCGATCATACACATCGTCCTGGGAATCGTAGGCATTGTCGCGGCCCGGAGCGGCGGAGTTCGCGGCTACCTGCTGGGAGTAGGCGGGCTGCTGTTGGTGGTTGGCGTCCTTCGTTTCGTGCCGGGAATTTCCGATCTCATCGTCTCGCTGCTGAACGTGAACTTTGCCGTCGCCTACTTCAACATTGTGGTCGGTGCGATAAGCCTGGCAATCGGTTACACCGCGCGGCAAGCCGCACCGCAAGTGATGTAGGGCAGGCATTCCGACTGCGGAGCGACTCTACAAGTATGGCAGCTAGCGGAGACACTCCGACCGCACCCGGCGACAGCCTTGGCACCTATCGCGCGAAACGGTCGCCCGACCGGACGCCCGAGCCGATGGGTGCAGTGTCGGCCGTGCCGGGAAATCTGTTCGTCGTCCACAAGCACGCGGCGCGAAATCTCCATTTCGATTTAAGGCTGGAGATGGACGGCGTTCTAAGATCGTGGGCGGTTCCAAAGGGTCCGTCGTATGACATGGCTGACAAGCGTCTCGCGGTGAAGGTCGAAGATCATCCGATCGAGTACGGTGACTTCGAAGGAAATATCCCCCACGGAAATTACGGCGCGGGCGGCGTGATCGTATGGGATCGCGGCGAGTGGGTTCCGCTCGAGCCGTGGCGCGAGGGACTGGAGAAGGGGAAGCTTCTCTTCGAGCTCAAGGGCTACAAGCTCCACGGAAAGTGGACGCTCGTGAAGATCAAGAAGTCCGAGAAAGAATGGCTGCTCATCAAGGAACGCGACTCGTACGTGCAATCTCCGGGCGATCAGTTTCCCGAGGAGTCGGTTCTATCCGGGCTCACCGTCGACGAGATCATGGCGGGCGACAGTCCTGGCGCGAAGATCAGCAAGGCGCTGGAGCAGACGGACGCCCTGCGCGCGCGCGTCGACGTAGAGAAAGTCGAACCCACCCATTGTGAGACAGCCGACGTGGCCTTCTCGCGCGACGGCTGGCTCTTCGAGCTGAAGCTGGACGGCTATCGCCTGATCGCCAGCAAATCGAAGGGCGAGGCGCTTCTGCTCACGCGAAATGGGAACGACTACACGGGCGTGTTTCCCGAGATCGCGCGCGCGGTGAAGGCGCTTCCGTACGACGACATCATCATAGATGGCGAAGTCGTCGTCTCCGACGAGAAGGGAATTCCAAGCTTCTCGCGCCTCCAGAAGCGCGGGCGCCTCAGCTCGCCGATGGAGATCAAGCGGGCCGCGGTCGAGCTGCCGTCGACCTTCTACGCCTTCGATCTGCTCGCGTTCGAGGGATTCGATCTGCGTCCGCTCCCACTGCTCCAGCGGAAGCAGTTTCTGATGGAAGCGGTTCCCAAACTCGGCGCTCTCCGCTGGCTGGATCACATCGAGACGGAAGGTGAAGCATTTCTCGAGCAGGTGACTGCGATGGGGCTCGAGGGGATCGTCGCCAAGAAGTCCGACTCCGTCTATGCGGGAGGACGATCGAAGAACTGGCTCAAGATCAAAGCGGAGAAGACCGGCGATTTCGTCATTGCGGGATTCACCGCGCCGAAGGGCAGTCGCTCGCACATGGGCGCGCTTCAGCTCGCCGATCTGGTAAACGGAACGCTGGTCTACGCGGGACGCGTCGGCACGGGATTCAACGATGATCTATTGAAGGAGATCAAGTCGCTGCTCGACCCAATTCTGCGAAAGGATCCTGGCTGCACCGGCCCCGCGCTCACTCCCGGTGCGGAGCCACTCCCCGCGTCGGCGATCCCCGATACGAAGACCACGGCGTGGGTCGATCCAGTGCACGTCTGCGAGGTGAGATATCGCGAGTGGACGCCCGACGGATTCCTGCGCCACGCGACGTTCGTGCGACTGCGGGACGACAAGCGCGCGCACGAGTGCGAGCGACAGGGATGGACGTCCTCGGAGATCGGCGGTGCGAACGAGGCCACTGACGAGAGCGATACAAGGGAAGATGTCCCAGGCGATGGGTCAGCTGTAACCTTGAATGGAGATAGTGCGCACGAGCCACCGTCCCCGCCGCCGAAGACTCCGACGCCGAAGAACATCGCCTTCACCAATCTCAAAAAGATCTATTGGCCCGCGGACAAGTACACGAAGGGCGATCTCATCGAGTATTACCGGGCGGTGTCAAAGTGGATGCTGCCATACCTCGCGAATCGACCGGTGGTTCTCACGAGATTTCCCGATGGCATCGACGGCAAGTCGTTCTATCAAAAGGACGCGCCCGTCTTCGCGCCCGACTGGATGCGCACCATTCCAATCTGGAGCGAGGACACCCAACGCGAGATCCGATACTTCATCTGCGACGGCGAGGAGGCGCTTCTCTATCTCGCCAACATGGGATCCATCCCGCTGCACATCTGGGCGAGCCGAGATGGGTCGCTGGAGCTGCCGGATTGGTGTGTGATCGATCTCGATCCGAAAGAAGCTCCGTTCTCGGATGTAATTCGCTGCGCGCAGGTGCTGCGTCGCGTTTGCGAATCGGTTGGATTGCCGAGCTACGTCAAGACGACGGGCAAGACAGGGCTGCACATTCTCCTGCCGCTTGGCCGCCAGTGCACGTACGAACAATCGAGGATGTTGGGAGAACTGCTCGCGCGCGTGGTACTGCGCGAGCTAGGCGACATCGCGACGATCACTCGCCACGTGACGAAACGAGGGGACAAAGTCTACCTGGATTACTTGCAGAATCGTCACGGGCAGACGATCGTCGCGCCATTCAGCGTCCGTCCGCTGCCGGGAGCGACGGTTTCGATGCCGCTTTTGTGGGACGAGGTGAACTCTTCGCTCGACCCACGAAACTTCACGATCATGACTGCGCTTGGACGCATGGATCAGCTCGGAGCAGATCCGGTATTTGCTGTGCTTGAATCCAGGCCGGAACTGTCGGAAGTGTTGAATCGACTCGGAGCGATCTGGGCTGATCAGTAATTGTCGAAATTTGTGGGAACAAATTTCACCTGCGCAGTTAAGCGCGCAGAGCAAAGCATAACTCGTGAGAGTGCGACACTTCTCGGCTCTGCCGGAAACTAAAAACGTCTGAAGTGTAATCTGCGATGAGCTGCTGAATCATTTGGCGCTCGTAATTTTCGCGGCACGCGGGCACGATTGTGGCCTAACCGGCCCACCGCGCGCAAAACAAGCGCGATGACTTCAGTCAACTGAGCACGAAATTGAAAATGTCGAAACGATCGTTTCGTCTTACAAACCTTGCCGCGCGTCGTCCAACCGACGTTGGTTGGAGGATCATCAGTACCTGACTGAAGGCACCGCGCGATTCAGAGGTCACACTCATGAGTCGCACACATTCCAACGCGGTGACGATTGCCCTCGCAGTGATGGGCGTTCTCTCCTGCTCTGACAAAAACGCGGTCGGGCCGGATATCGCTTCGGGCGTCGGTGGAACGGATGCTGTCATCAGCTCCGTCTCAGTGTCGGTGGCGTCAAGCTCCATCGCAGTCGGAGATTCGACGCGGGCTACGGCGACTCTGCGAGATCGTCGCAGGCGTGTGGCGAGTGGAACAGTCGCATGGAGCTCCAGCAACGCCGCCATCGCGACGGTTTCACCCAGTGGCCTTGTGCGGGGTGTATCGCCAGGCGCCGCCTCAATCATTGCCACTCGCGGTTACCTGAGCGGAAGCGCATCCGTCAGTGTGACTCAGCCTGTCCCATCGACCGCGCCAGTTGCATCGGTCGGCGTTGCGCTCGCATCGAACAGTCTGATCGTCGGCGGGAGCACCCAGGCAACTGCAACCACGCGCGACGCGTCCAACAATGTGTTGACGGGACGAGCGGTGACGTGGAGCTCTGGCTCTGCCGCCATTGCGACCGTCTCGGGATCGGGTCTCATAACGGCAGTCGCCCCGGGGACGACGAACATCATCGCATCCAGCGAGGGCCAAAGCGGCACCGCTTCGTTGACGGTGAGCGCGGCTCCTCCGCCTGGTTCTATCACCTCGAACGAACCGGCTGGCATGACGGTGCTCACCGAGCGGCCGTTCAGTGCATTGAATGAGGACGGCTGGACCAATACCGGATCGTCCGACTACAAGATCGTCGCTGATGCGACCGCACCGAAGTCGCCGTCGAATGTCGGGCAGGTAAGGTTCCCGGCCGGGTTCGGCTCCGGGAATGCGCCGGCCGTGCTAGAGAAAGCTTGGAGCAGCTCACAGAAGACTCTGTACGTGTCGTTCTGGGTGAAGTTCTCATCGAACTGGATCGGCAACACCGCCGGCGTCAACAAGATCTTCCACTTCTGGATCGGTGGCAGCAACCGCCTCGTGTTGAATGCGCGTGGTGTTGGAACTGGAAAGCTTCTGACGGAGGTTGAGCTGCAGGGGATAAAGGCCGGTGGAAATTACGACGCCGGCACTACCGCGCTCTTCACCGCGAATCTCGGCCCGAGCGGCGAGCTGGTGCGCAATCAGTGGCTGCACTGGGAAGCGGTCTTCATCGGCAATTCCTCGGGAACCGCCAACGGCAGTGTGGATTGGTGGGTGAACGGGACGAAAGTTGGCCACTACGGGGGACTTCAGTTCGTCTCGGGTGCTGGATACTGGGAAGAGATGGAGTGGAGTCCGACGTACGGTGGATCCGGTGCCGCTGTGCCGGCCGATCAGTATCAGTGGATCGATCACATCTACATATCGGGGAAAGCAAACTAGGTCAAACAGTCGCCAGGCTAGAGCGGGACGTTCTGCTCTAGCCTGGCGCTCCGTTCCGGGCGCCTGCACTTTTTGTCGCATGCGAAACCTATGCGTGGTCCTTATCCTTCTGTCCGCGCGCTCGCTGGCCGTTGGCGCGCAAGTCACGCCACCCGATCCAAGAGTGAGGAAGCCCGCCATCGACTCGGCCATGGCCAACGACTGGCCGAATCTCGCGAAGTATCGGGACGCCAACGCCAGCCTCGCTTCTCCCGCGGCAAATGAAAATCGTGTTGTCTTCTTTGGAAATTCCATCACTGAAGGCTGGGCGCATTTCTTCCCGGCGATGTTTCCGGGAAAGCCGTACATCGGCCGCGGAATCTCCGGCCAGACGACGCCGCAGATGGTCCTGCGCTTCCACCAGGATGTTGTCGCGTTAAAGCCGAAGGTCGTCGTGATCCTTGCCGGAACGAACGACATCGCCGGCAATACTGGTCCGTCCACTCTGGAGATGATCGAAGACAATCTCGAGGCGATGGCGGAGATCGCCAAGGCGCACGGAATTCGTGTCGTGCTCTCGTCCGTCCTTCCGGTGTACGACTATCCGTGGCGCCCGGGGCTCGAGCCGGCGCCGAA
>DASXYR010000371.1:0-3819 GCA_036502385.1 Gemmatimonadaceae bacterium | reverse complement strand
GTGTCGCGGAAGCCGCCGGTAGTGACAAACGCCGTGCGTGCAGTCTTCCCTTCGATAATGGCGTTGGTCGCGCGAGTCGTCGCATATATGAATATCGACGTGTCGGCCAACAAGTCCTTCACCGATACGCCAAATGACCTCGCGGTGACTCCAAGCCCCTCATGGATTCCGTTGAACACGCGGGCGTGGTCGGTCAGCGCCTTGTTCACTGTCAGGTTGTGGTCTGGGTCCGCCACGACAACGTCGGTGAATGTACCGCCAGTATCGATCGCGATCCGGTAGCTCATGCGGAATGGACCTCGTCGTTTTGCACGTGTGTCTGCGGTGTCGCCCGGGTGCGGCTCGGCCGTCACGGGTAGGAACGAGCGTTCGTTCGCGAAATCCTACTGCGGGTGTCTACCCGAGTCAATCTCAGATATAGGCGCGAAGCACATCGCGGTCAATGCGGCCCGGCCGGGTTGGGACCACGACGCGGTTCTTTGCAAATCCATCCGATACACTCTCGACGCAGTGACTGGTTGCGTGGTAAGACAACCCTTCCGTTGCTCAGATACTCGAGCAACAATCGCCAAAACCTCGGGAGGCGAGTGGTGACTACGCGGAATATCAAGCAGCCAGCAGCGGAACGCGCCGCTGCCGGCAACGTAGCAGCGGCTAAATCGTACCGCGGCTACCTCGAGCGCATTCAGCGCGCCGGTCAGTTGCGGGCGCCCGTCGCCGCGGAAGCCGGCAGTCGAGGACGGTTGCTCGTCGAAGCGATCAAACTTTTCGCGTCGCACGGCTATGACGCTTGCGCCGTCCGCGATCTCGCCAAGGCCGCGGGATTGCGGGCCCCCGCGATCTATAATCACTACGGATCAAAGAGCGACATACTCGTTGCCGCCGTCGATCACATGATCTCCCAGTTCTACGCGACGGTCTTCGCCTCTCCCCAGCCCAGGGAAGCGCGCGAGCTCTTGCTTCAGATTTTGCGGCGCCACGCCTTGTACGGGATGGTGCATCAGACGATGTCCAAGGCGGCCTATCTGTTGCTCAATCCGGACTTCATGGCTCGCGTGATGCCCGACAGCCACCGTCGCCGCATCGCCGGGGCGATGGCCGAGTACATCAGCATCCTCGGTGAGCTGCTCGATGAAGTGGTCGGGATCGACGGCAATCTCGATTCCACGCTCCGAGCTATTTTGACGCACGACCTCGTGGACCAGTCAGCGGCACGCTACGAACCGAAGCGTGGCCGCGATCCAGAGCGCGAAGCCGACCAGTACGTTCTGCTCGTCTCCCGCATGGTGGGTCTCAACGCCGAGATGTCTACCGAAGGTGCTGACGACTCGGCGCGTGTCGTGGCCGGGGATCCGCCGCGGAAGATCAAGCGTGCCACGACATTACGACCGGCCCGCGCTGAAGGCTGAGAAATTGCAACCCGGCGGCGGTGCCACTAACCCGACACCAACCCGGCATCCCGTCATGACCAGAAATCGTCAATTGCGCCTTGGTCCCCATCGTACATCCGGCAGCTGGTGATCTTGTTGTTGCTGATCGTGTAGACCACCAGCTTCTTTGTATCCATGCGCCCCTTGCCGTCGCGAACCATCGACTCGCTGGCGATAATCACAACGCCATCGTCACCGGACAAGATGACTTCCGGCTTCGCCGTTACCGTCCACCGGTTATTGGTCATCTGGAGCAGAGGCTGAACCCAGCGCGCATCCAGGTCCTTGGGGCCGCGGAACCATCCTGCCAGCCGGCTGTGTCCTGCTTGAAAGGTCTGCAAGTCTTCCGCCCAGTAGCTCTCACCGGTCTTCACGTCTCCACGGGCCCATGCGTCGAAATAGTCCATGATGAGTTGACGGTTTTGTTCGGCTTTGCTCATGTGCGCTCCGATGAATAACCTGTTGAATGCCTGCAAGCGGCAGGACGACGCCGAGGGGTGAACAACTGTGCCCTGCCCGCAACTCGAGGTTGACGCCACTCATGCGTCCACTTACCCTGTATATTAACAATCGTTCGTTCCTATGCATAGCCCCGCGCCCGTGAATTCGGCACCGGGCGGCGGCGAATGGAAATACCAGTCCGTATCTCGGGGGTAAGACATGTCGAGTCCGCTGTCTCTGTTTGATCTACACGGAAGAACTGCGCTCGTAACGGGTGGCTCGCGCGGGCTGGGCTTGGAGATGGCGAGGACACTCGGACTGGCCGGCGCTCGTCTCGTAATCACCGCTCGCAAAGTGCTGGAGTTGCAAGATGCGCAAAAACAGCTTCTCGAGAGCGGCATCGATGCCGTCGCCTATCAGCACGACCTCGCTGACCATCGATCCACCGCTCCGCTCGTCGAGCGAATCGAACGGGAAGTGGGAGCGATCGATATACTGGTGAACAACGCCGGAACGACCTGGGGAGGCGCCGCTGCGACTCTCGAGCTCGATGCGTGGATGAAGGTGGTTAGCGTGAATCTGACCGGGACCTGGGTTCTCACTCAGGCGGTCGCAGCTTGTTTTATGATCCCGCGAAAGGCCGGATCTATCGTCATCGTTGCATCGGTGCAAGGGCTCGGTGGCGTCGTTCCGGGAGGCGCACCCACGGTAGCCTACAACACTACAAAAGCCGGTCAGATTAATCTTGCGCGAGCACTGGCGGCTGAGTGGGGTCCGCACCATGTTCGCGTCAATTCGCTGCTACCTGGCTGGCTCCCGACCAAGATGACCCACACGACGCTGAACAGCGGCGGCGAATCACTCAAGGCGCGAATCCCGCTTGGTCGACTCGGGGAACCAAGCCAGGACATCGGCGGTCCAGTACTCTTTCTCGCGTCCGACGCGTCCCGTTACGTCACGGGGCACGCGCTGGTCGTGGACGGCGGTTTGACGTGCGCGGTATGAATGAAAGCATCACATGACAGAGCCGAATGCGATGCGTAAGCGGATGCGCGCGAATTGCGGCGGTGATTCAGGGCCCAGCGCCATGCGGCCGGTCGATTCGTTGACAGTTTTGCCGGGTGTCGATTAGGCTAACAAACGTTCGCGCACCGAGGCTTCACGCCTGCACCCCAACAATCAGCTCACGTAACATGAAACGGGAGAATGCCATGTCCGCCGCCACAGGCCTGGGTCGACTCGCCGGAAAGATCGCCGTTGTAACGGGTGCCGCGGGCGGGATTGGCCGAGGGATTGCGATCGCGTTCGCCAACGAAGGGGCGCGAGTCCTCATCTCGACGGATCGCAACGAGAAAGGCCTGACTGAGACGCAGTCGCTCGCGCCAGCGGGCTCAATCACGACACGCATGGCGGATGCATCGAAGTACGCCGACATGGAAGCGCTCATCGGCGAGGCCGTGAGTCGGTTCGGCAAGCTCGATGTCATGTGCAACAACGCTGGCATCGTCACCGATGCGCTCATCGGTGACATGACCGAGGAGGAATGGGATCGCGTCATTGCGATCAACCTCAAGGGCACATTTCTGGGAACCAGGTTCGCGATTCGGGCTATGCAGAAGACAGGCGGTGGATCGATTGTCAACATCGGCTCTGTTAACAGCTTCGTGGGTGAGGCGCTCCATGCGCACTACTGCGCGACCAAAGGCGGTGTTCTGATGCTCTCCAAGTGCGCCGCACTCGAATATGCCAAGGACAAGATCCGCACGAACGTGATCTGCCCGGGATGGATAGACACGCCGATGAATCATGAGTACATCGCGAACCTCGGCGGCCTGGCCAAGGTGGAGAAAATGCTCGAGTCGGTGCAACCCTTAGGGTGTGGAAGGCCCGAGGATGTGGCGGCGACCGCGGTTTTTTTGGCATCCGACGAGTCCCGCCTGATCACGGG
>DASXYR010000370.1:0-6220 GCA_036502385.1 Gemmatimonadaceae bacterium | reverse complement strand
CGACCTTGTTCCACTGGGTCGCTAGCGATCGCGCCGCTCTCGCTGGCGCGCTGGACGACCTTCTCGCGCGCGACGGAGCGGGTGACGATCTGGGAAGGGCAGGGCGCCTCTACGCACTCTCTGCGTTCGCGCCGGAGTCGGCCGCGCGGCGCTACGCAGAGATCTACCGACAGGTAGTTGGCGCTAACCCGTCGTAACCTATTCAAGCTGGCGCAGTGGATTTTCGCCGCGGCAGTTCTCTTCTTCGCGGCGCGATCGCTAGCGACCCAGTGGAACAAGGTCGAGGCGCGCCTGCTTCACGTGCAGTTCGGGTGGCAGTGGATAGGCGCGGCGACTGTCGTGGTGCTCCTGAGTTTCGCACTGCTCATCGAGGGATGGCGTCGAGTGATGGGCGCATGGGATTCGCACCTGCCTTTCGGCCAGGCCGCGAGAATCTGGTTCCTCTCCAGTCTGGGCAAATACGTACCAGGAAATATCTGGTCGCTTACCGCGATGGGAGTGATGGCCAGAGGGCGCGGGATCTCGGCGCTCGCCGCCGCGGGCTCCTCAATCATTATGCAGGCAGTGAGTCTGGTTACAGGCGCCGCGATCGTCATGATTACCGGCGCGCAACTCCTCGGTCAGCCGGTGCTCGTCGGCGCCAGCGTTCTCATTCTCATCGGGATTCTCCTCGGCGCGCCGCGCTTTCTTCCGCCACTCACGGTGTGGATTGGCTCAATCGTCGGAAAAGAGGTTGCGCCACCATCTGTGCCCGCGACGAGCATTTGGACAGCCGCGGTTGCGAGCGCTCTATCGTGGCTCTTGTATGGCTTCGCCTTTCAGCTTTTCGTGCATGGACTGCTCGGCGCCGCGCCTGGCGAAATTTCCCGTTACGTCGCAGTTTACACGGCTGCGTATATCCTTGGATTCATCTCGCCGATCGCGCCGGCCGGATTGGGTGTTCGAGAGTTTACTCTGGCGGCTTTCATGACGCAGCTGGGCCTCGCCAACGAAGCAGATGCGGCTCTCGTCGCGATCGCGGCGCGCTTGTGGTTGACCGTCGTCGAGCTCGTTCCGAGCGGATTGTACGTGGCAACCGGCGCAACCAGAAAGTCTCTACCACACCCATAGGCAATGGCCCAGGCTCGCGACAACTCACGACCAACGACAGGACCCTCTACAACCATACTCGCGCCAGCTGACGCGCCGCGTTTTGGGTTCGCGTGGGCGGCTCTTGTCTATGGACTTTGCGCGCTCTCGCTCGCCTATCCAGCGCTGGCGGGGAAATTCCTCGTCAATCCTAGCAGCGACCAGTACATCGCCGGCTACGCATTTCGTGAGTTTGCCGCCAGCACTCTGAAGGCGACGGGACATTTCCCGTTATGGAACCCGTACTTGTTTGGGGGAATGCCGTACGTCGCGGCGATGCACGGAGACATTTTCTACCCGACATTCCTGCTGCGGATGTTTCTGCCGACCGATGTCGCGATGACGTGGGGTTACATCATCCACTTTTTCCTCGCCGGCCTTTTCACATACGGGTTTCTGCGCGCGATCGGGTACGGATTCTACGGCTCGTTGGTTGGCGGGATCGCGTACATGATGAGCGGCCAGATCGCGTCATACGTCGCTCCTGGACACGACGGCAAGCTGTTCGTCAGCGCCCTCTTCCCGCTGGCCCTCTGGATGCTTCATCGGGGAATGAGGGAAGGGCAAAGGTGGAGCTGGGGCGCCTTTGCGCTGATCATCGGATTGTGCACGTTGGCCCCGCATCCACAGCTTCTCGAGTACACGCTGCTCGCATGCGGCGCATACGCGCTGTTCCTTGCCTTTGCTTCGGTCGATGGGGCATCGCTTCCGCGGGCCGCATCCATCAAACGCCTCGGCGCCGCTCTCATCTCAGTGCTTGTGGGCCTGGCAATTGGGGCTGTGCAATTTCTGCCTTTCCGGGAGTACGTCTCCTGGTCCCCTCGCGCAAACGGACTTCCAGACTACCAGACCGCGACCTCGTATGCGTGGCCGCCAGAGGAGCTTTTCAACTCCTATCTGCCTCAATTCTCGGGGTTGCTCGACAACTACTGGGGACGAAATGGAATCCATTTCCACTCCGATTATGTCGGAGCGGTGGTACTCGTGCTGGCAGGAGCCGCGTTCATAGGACTTCGGTCGGATCCACGTCGGAAAGAAATACTGTTCTGGTCTTTTACATTGCTCGTAACGGTACTCTGGTCGCTGGGAAGCGCGACGCCATTCTATCATCTTCCTTACGCGATTGTCCCCGGAACCAAATCCTTTCGCGCGCCAGCCACGATCTTCTTCGTCGGCACTCTGGCGATTGCGTTGCTTGCCTGTGTCGGCACCGAGCGGTTTCTGCAGGGAAGGGTTACGCGGAGGTATTTGCTCGGTTGGCTCATCGGCGCGTCAATAATCGCGCTGCTCGCATCGACCGGGGCGCTCACGAGCGTGGCCGAAACCTTTGCGAGCGACCGTGCGATCGACGCTGTTAACGCAAATAATGGTGCCTTGGTAGCTGGCGCGTGGCGCTCCTTCGCGTTCGTCGCGCTCCTGGTCGCGCTGGGGTTCGCCACGTTTCGCGGCCAGATCTCGACGCGCACTGCAGCCTGGACCCTCGCCGCCCTAATGGCGGTGGATCTCTGGTCTATAGAGCGACTCTACTGGATGTTTTCACCCCCCGCGAGCGTGATCTACGCCAGTGATCCGATCATCGATGTCCTCAGGGCCGAGCCACAGCCAGTCCGCGTGATTTCCTTCCTATCGCAGCGCGGAACCGTGACGGACCCGTTCGTTACGGGCGACGCTCTGATGACATACCGGATTCGCAACGTCCTCGGCTATCATGGCAACCAGTTGGCGCGGTACGCGGCCGCTCCTCGTGGTCCGAACAATGATCTGACCGGGACGAACTCCGGAGACAATCGACTCTTCTCGCCGAACGTGATGGCGCTCACGAACACGAAATACCTGCTGACCAACATTCCCGAATTCCCATTTCTGCCGAATGTCGAGCGCGTAAAGGGTCCAGTGCGCAACGCCGCGGGCGACACGGTTTATCTCTACCGCGTAAATGCCGACAACCCGTACGCGTGGCTCACCCCGGTAGCAGTCAAGGCGCCCGACGACCAGACGCTTGCGACGATTCTCAACCCGCGATTCAACGTGAAGCTCGCAGCACTCTTCGACACGTCAGCCAAGGTTCGGGTGAGCGAGGCTGTGCAGTCGCTTCCGTCGGCTCTGCCAATCACGGCGAGCGTCAGTCACTACGAGGCCGGCAAGGTGCATCTCGACCTCAGCGCGCCCGCACCCCAGGGATCATCGCTGGTCGTTTCGGAGAACTACTATCCGGGCTGGCAGGCTACCGTGGACGGCAAGCCCGCACCGATTGGCCGAGCGGACTACACGCTTATCGGAGTGGAGCTGCCGGCCGGAGCGCGAAGCATCGATCTGACTTTTACAAGTCCCACATACCAGCGCGGAAAAGTGATCACCTGGCTCGCAATCGCACTGGGGTTTCTGATGCTCGCATCGGGCCTCTGGCTCGACCGGAGACGAGTTGCCTGATCGCGCCCTTGTGATCGTACCCACCTACAATGAGCGATTCAATATTGCCCGCATGATTCCGGCGATCCTGGCGCAGGATCCTTCGCTGGAGGTCCTTGTTGTAGATGACGGGTCGCCCGACGGCACGGGTGCGATCGTCGACGCGATTGCGGCGACCAACTCGCGCGTTCACATCATCCACCGCGAGTCCAAGCTCGGACTGGGCACAGCCTACCTCGCCGGCTTCCGCTGGGCGCTCGACCGAAAATACGACCTCGTGTTCGAGATGGATGCGGACTTCTCGCACAACCCGGAACGACTGCCGGAGTTTCTGGAGATGATCAAAGAGGCCGACGTCGTGCTGGGGTCCCGCTACCAGAATGGGCACGTGAACGTGGTGAATTGGCCAATGAGCCGCCTCTTTCTCAGCTACGGAGCCAATCTCTACGCGCGCGCTGTCACTGGCCTGCCCATCTTCGACGCCACGGGCGGCTTCAAATGCTTCCGTCGAAATGTACTGGAGACGATCGATCTAAGCTCGGTCAAGTCAAACGGTTATGCATTCCAGATCGAGATGTCGTACCGCGCGTGGAAGCGAGGTTTCCGGCTCGTCGAGATTCCGATTATCTTCGTCGATCGGACCGAGGGCGAGAGCAAGATGTCAAAGCGGATAGTTCGCGAAGCCGTCTGGATGGTCTGGCGTCTGCGCTGGTGGAGTATGACCGGGAGGATCTGATGGCGCCACAAGCCGCCGCGCAACGCTTCTTCAAGATGTCAGGGTCGGGGAACGATTTCGTGGTTTTCGCCGGATCGGACGAAGCGAAGCTCGAGTTCGAAAATCCGGACGCCATCAGAACTTTGTCCGCGCGCGGGACGGGTGTCGGGGCCGACGGTGTCGTCTTCATAGAGCAGGCGCCCAAGGGCGACGTCCGCATGCGCTACTACAACAGCGACGGCACCGAGGCGGCGTTGTGCGGAAATGCGAGTCTGTGCAGCACTCGCCTTGCCGTCGAGCTGGGACTCGCGCAGGGCGGTGGGTTCGTCCTTCACACCGCGGCCGGAGCTCTCAAGGCCAGGATGAGGGACGGCCTGCCGGAAGTGGACCTGGAGCCCGTGACCGAGGTGATGCCAGATGCCAGTCACCTGGGACCCCACAAGAACGAATCTCGGCTTGGCTACGCTCTGGTTGGAGTACCTCACGTAGTAGTTGAGGTCGACAATATCGAAGCTGCCGATGTGACGGGGCGAGGTCCGGTGCTTCGCAACCACCCGGCGCTGAGCGATGGCGCAAACGTCAACTTCGTCGCCACGCGGCGCGATGGCTCCTTCGCTTACCGCACCTTCGAGCGTGGCGTCGAGGCCGAGACTCTGGCGTGCGGAACGGGGGCGGTAGCGACAGCGATCCTGCTCTCGATTTGGGGTGAGTCGGCCCATGAGACAGTTCTCAGGACCCGTTCGGGGCTGCCTTTGGTGGTGACTCTTACTCGTAAGGGACCGGCCTGGATTCCGTCCCTTCGTGGGGAGGGAAGGATCGTGTTCGAGGGCTCGCTGCGCGATCTCGACTGACAGTCTGTCGCCGGAGCGCCGAACTGGTGTCGGCAGCGAGCCACCTGCAGTCGTTTCTCACCAATCTTCTATAACCAGAGCTCAGCCATGGCGTTGGGAAGGGAGTTCACGGTCAGATCGGGGTTCTCCACAGTTATCCACCGGCTGTAGTTTACATAATCTATCTTATACGCATATACCGCAGACACTCAGGTCGCTCGGCTGTGGTCTTTGGAATTGGTTCCCCCGATTGATCGGATACCTTCCCGGTTCGGGATGCGAAAAAGGCCGCGCAGTCTACGCGGCCTTCGTCCTTGCCCTTGCCCCGGACGGTTAGGTTGTCATCGGCTTGGCGGTGACCTCGCCAAGTCTTACCTTGGCTTCTGAAGCCATCGGACCGGTGTCATCCTTGGCCAGCTCGGTCCAGATTGGCTTGGCTTCGTCTGGCTTTCCCGCCGCCATGTAGTCTCTGGCCGCAGCGGCCTGGTACTGTGCTTTGTCCGCCGGAAACCGGGTCGCAGTCGCTGCCAACTTGTACTGGGCGGCAGCGCTCACAAAGTCCTTTAGCTCCTCGTATCCGCTAGCCTCGAGGACGTGAATCGATGACTTGAAGTCGTCGGGTGCCTTGGCTTCCGCCTTTCCGAGAGCGGCTATCCCCTCCTTGTACTTCTTCTGGTCATACATGAGCTGCGCAGCAGTGAGTGCCGCCTGTGCCCCGGCTCGAGTACCATCGTAGCGTGTCGCAACCTTTTGAAGGTCCGACGCAGCAAGCAGGACATTTCCGGTCGCAGCGGCTTGTCTTGCCTGGAAGTATTGGGTCTCCGCGTGCTGCGCACGTAGCGTCTGCGATCTCTCGTAGTACCACAGACCGAGAGCGATCACGGCGAGTGCGATCACGCCCCAGGTGACCTCACGCTTATGGAGGATCGCCCATTCGGTGAGTGAGTCTTCATCCGCGTAGCGCGACTTTGTCTGAGTGTTCGGAGTTGTCATAGAGGAATGTTAACGCATTGGAGTGATTGTACTTCAGCCTTTTGCTTCCAGCAGAATCTCACTGTTATCTGTTCCAGTCGCAGCCTCAGCGCCCCCGGGGTGACTCGAACACCCGGCCAACGGTTTAGGAAACCGCTGCTCTATC
>DASXYR010000369.1:0-12465 GCA_036502385.1 Gemmatimonadaceae bacterium | reverse complement strand
CATAGTCGAGGGATACATGCAGTGGCTCTTCGACGAGACCGGCCGCCGGTATCTGGACATGTTCGCCGGGATTGTCACGGTTTCGTGTGGTCACTGCCACCCGAAGATCGTCGCGGCGATAGAAAAGCAGGTGGAGACGCTGCAGCACGCAACCACGATCTATCTCCATCCCAATTTCCCGCTGCTCGCGAAGAAGCTCGCGTCAAAGATGCCAACAGGGCTTGACGTCACCTACTTCGTGAACGATGGAAGCGAAGCGAACGATCTCGCCGTCACGATGGCGCGTCTCTCTACCGGCAATACTGACGTCATCGCCCTGCGCAACGGATATCACGGCGGCTCGCCGAGTGCGATGGGACTCACGTCACACAACACGTGGAAGTTTCCGATCCCGGGGGCAGTTGGCGTTCATCACGCCGTGCATCCCGATCCATACCGGAGTCCTTTCGCGGGAACGCCCGAGGAGATTGCGACGAAGAGCGCCGACGACATTCTGGGGATCATCCGCTATTCGACGCCCGGGAAGATCGCCGCTTTCATCGCCGAGCCCATCCAGGGTGTCGGCGGAGCAACCCACGGCGCCCGCAATTATCTGAAAGAGGCCTACAAGATCGCCCGGGACAACGGTGGACTCTGCATCGCCGATGAAGTGCAAACCGGTTTCGGAAGAACCGGCGACCACTACTGGGGATTTGAGAACTTCGACGTCGTCCCGGATTTCGTCACCATGGCGAAGGGCATCGGCAACGGTGTTCCTCTCGGGGCAGTCACGACGCGGATGGATATCGCACAGGCGCTGACGCAACGCATCCATTTCAATACCTTCGGCGGCAACCCGGTATGCATGGCGGCCGGTCTGGCCGTTCTCGACGTGATCGACGAAGATGGCCTGCAGGAAAACTCACGCGTGCTCGGCAAGCGACTGAAGGAGGGAATCCGCGAGCTCGCGAAACACCACCAGCTGATCGGGGACGTGCGCGGAATGGGGCTTATGCTCGGCGTCGAGCTCGTTCGGGACAGAGGAACGAAGCAGCCCGCGAAGCAGGAAACCGCCGCGCTGCTGGAGGCGGCGCGCGAGATGGGGATCCTGCTCGGAAAGGGCGGACTGGATGGAAACGTCCTCAGGATCAAACCGCCGATGTGCATCACCGCCGATGACGCAGACTTCACGATCGACGTGCTCGATCGCGCGCTCACGGCCGCCGCACACTAACAACCAAAGGAGTACCAGATCGGTGCAATTCGACCGGGTCATCAAGGGTGGTAACGTCGTCACCCCGGCTGGAACCTTCGTCGGCGATATAGGCATCAAGGGCGAAAAGATCGCCGCGCTGGGAGTCGACCTCGACGCCGACAAATCGACCAAGGTCATCGACGCGAAGGGTCACCATGTGATCCCGGGCGTGCTCGATGTGCACGTGCACCTCGAGCTTCCGTTCATGGGAGCGGTTTCGGCTGATGATTACCGGACGGGCACGAGAGCCGGTGCGCGCGGGGGCGTCACCACACTCATTGATTTCGCGATTCCGTACGCGGGAGAGTCCCTCAACGACGCGGCCGACAACTGGATGAAGAAGGCGGAGGGCAAATCCCTCATCGATTACACCTTTCACATCTGCATAACCCGCTGGAACGAACACAAGGATCAGATCAAGGGCATGGTGGAGCGCGGCTTCACGACATTCAAGGAATTCATGATCTATGAATCCGAGGGGTGGCAGTCGGATGACCGCGCGATGTTCGGCACGCTCGAGAAGATGAAAGAGTACGGGACGATGCTGCTCGTGCATGCGGAGTCAGCGCGCGTGCTCGACGAGCTCATAGCGCGGTCTCACACGCCTGAGCTGATGAAGAAGTACGGCGCGCGTCTCCATCGGATGACGCGCCCTAACTTCATCGAGGCCGAGGCGATCCAGCGCGCGGTGCAATGGTGCGAGGCGACGTGCGGGCAGCTCTACATCGTCCACATGTCAACCGGAGAAGGCGCCGACATCATACGGGCAGCACAAGCACGCGGTGTCCCCGTGCTTGCCGAGACGTGCGTGCAGTACCTCGTTCTGGACGACTCGGTGTTCGACCGCGAAGACGGGCATCTTTACGCCTGCTGTCCCCAGCTCAAGAAGCCCAAGGATGTGGACCGTCTCTGGAAGGGACTCCGCAGCGGGGAAGTCTCCGTCATTTCTACAGACACTTGCACGTTCAATCGCGAGCAGAAGGCGATGTGGAATGGAGACTGGACCAAGATTCCAATGGGGATGCCGGGTCTCGAGACGTTGATGCCGCTCGCCTACACGCACGGCGTTCTGGCAGGGAAGCTCACGATCGAGGAGATGTGCGCCAAGCTCTCGACGAATCCGGCTAAGATCATGGGGCTGTATCCGCGAAAGGGCGCGATCCAGGTCGGCGCAGACGCGGATATCGCGATTATTCATCCGGCAAAAACGCACAAGGTCGAGCCGGCGAAGATGGAGACGAACGCCGACTGGTCGCCATACGAGGGCTGGGATCTCGCCGGATTTTCGCGCACGACGCTCTCTCGTGGAGACGTGATTGTCGACGACTATCGGGTTGTGGGAAAGGAAGGACGCGGGCAGTGGCTCCCGCGAAAGACGGCGGGTCTCGCGCAGTGACGATGAGCGCCGCGGGCGCGACCTATGCGCCCGAGGCGGTAGCCGTTCCCGACGACGTTCAGGCGAGCCCCCTCTGGAACAAGGATCTCGCCCCGACTCCGCTGTCGCGGCGCACCTGGTCCACCTACAACATCGCAGCGCTCTGGATCGGAATGAGCGTCGTCATCACGACCTACACCCTCGCCTCCGGATTGATGCAGGAAGGCATGACCTGGTGGCAAGCGTTGATGACGATCCTCCTCGGCAACGTCATCGTGCTCATCCCGATGGTTCTGAACGCACACGCCGGAACAAAGTACGGGATCTCGTTCCCGGTGATGTGCCGCGCAAGTTTCGGCGTACGGGGCGCGAATATTCCGGCGATGCTGCGCGCGGTTGTCGCGTGCGGGTGGTTCGGAATCCAAACGTGGATTGGCGCGCTGGCGCTCAATACGCTCTTCGTTGCGGCGTGGCCGAGCTGGGCATCTGTCACCGGGGGCGTGGGGCTGGCTTTTGCGCTGTTCTGGCTGCTCCAGGTCGCGATCATCGCGAGAGGCATCGAAGGGATCAAGATGCTTGGCAGCTATGCAGCGCCGTTCCTGCTATCGGGTGGAATTCTTCTCCTGCTTTGGGGAATTCGTCACGGAGGGGGATTGGGGCATATCCTTTCCGAATCGCAGCGGCTGCAGGGCAAGACCTCGAACGTCTCGTTCTGGAAGCTCTTTCCGCCCGCGCTTACCGCAAATGTCGGCTACTGGGCGACGCTAAGCCTCAATATTCCGGACTTCACGCGATACGCGAAGAGCCAGCGATCGCAAGTCACGGGTCAGGCACTCGGCCTACCGACGACGATGACCACTTTCGCGTTCATCGGAGTGGCGGTGACGAGCGCGACGATCGTGATCTTCGGCAAGGCGGTCTGGGATCCGGTGGTACTCGTGACGATGATTGGTGGCCCGGTGCTGATCATTTTTGCGGCGCTCGTCGTGCTGGCGGCGCAGCTCCATACGAACATGGCAGCGAACGTCGTCTCGCCAGCGAACGATTTCTCGCACCTGAGTCCCAAGCGAATCAGTTTCGTGACCGGTGGGATCATCACGGCAATCATCGGCATCCTCATGATGCCGTGGAAGCTCTACGCGGGTGCGGGAGCCTACATCTTCACCTGGCTGATTGGGTACTCGAGTCTGATGGGAGCGCTGGGCGGGATACTGATCTGCGATTATTGGCTGCTCAGAAAACAGCGGCTCGACGTGGACGATCTGTTCAGGATGAATGGACGGTACAGCTATCGGGGCGGAGTGAACCCCCGTGCAGTGGTCGCGCTCGTTCTCGCCGTTCTTCCGGTGGTTCCGGGTTTCGTGAGAGCCGCGGTCACGCCCGGCGGCAGAGTTGCGCACCCGGATTTCTTCGATCAGCTGTATTCGTACGCGTGGTTCGTGACTTTCGGGCTCAGCTTTCTGATTTACTGGCTGCTCATGCGCAATCGGGTAGCTACGGACAATTCGATTCCTCAAACAAACTCAGGGAGATAGCGGCATGGCGCGTGTGGTAAAGTGCGGCCTCATTCAGGCGTCGAGCGCGTGCTCCAGCGACGAACCGCTGAAGAAAATTCGCGAAGCCAACATCGAGAAGCACATGAAGTTTCTCGAGCAGGCGGGAAAACAGGGTGTGCAGATCGTCTGCATGCAGGAGATTTTCACCGGCCCCTACTTCTGTGCCGAGCAGAATACGCGGTGGTACGACGCGACCGAGAAGATTCCCGATGGACCGACTACGCGGCTGATGCAGGAGGTCGCGAAGAAGTACTCGATGGTGGTCATCTCGCCGATCTATGAGGAAGATGAAACCGGTGTCTACTACAACACGGCAGCGGTGATCGACGCAGATGGGACGTACCTCGGCAAATACAGGAAGAGTCACATCCCCCACACTGCGCCGGGGTTCTGGGAGAAGTTCTACTTCAGGCCGGGCAATCTCGGCTATCCGGTGTTCAAGACGCAGTACGCCGACATCGGAGTTTACATCTGTTACGATCGGCACTTTCCCGAGGGCGCGCGCGAGCTCGGGCTCAATGGGGCTGAGATCGTGTTCAATCCATCGGCGACTGTCGCGGGGCTGTCGGAGTATCTATGGAAGCTGGAGCAGCCCGCCCACGCCGTCGCGAATGCGTTCTTTGTCGGAGCGATCAACCGCGTCGGCACCGAGAAGCCCTGGAACATCGGCGAGTTCTATGGACAGAGCTATTTCTGCGATCCGCGCGGACAAATCGTGGCCCAGGCATCGCGGGATCGCGATGAGCTGGTTACGGCGGAGCTGGACCTGGACAAAATCCGCGAGGTCAGAAATGTCTGGCAGTTCTACCGGGATCGCAGGCCGGAGACGTACGGCGGACTCTGTAAGCTCTAAAAGCGGGCTGCAACTGAACACTACCGGCCGGTCGTGTTCAGTTGCAGCCAGCGCCGCTCTGGCGTGACGATGCTCGGCGCCTAAATTCGCCGCATGGCCCCGCAAGATTTCAAGATCGACAGCGACATCCGCCGTGCATCGACGCTGCCGGCGCGCGTGTATTCCGATCCGGAGTATTTCGAGCTGCAGAAGGACACGGTCTTCGCGCGCAGCTGGCAGTGGGTAGGCGATGCGGAGCGCGTCAAAGCGCCGGGCAGAGTATCGCCGCTCACGCTCCTCGAGGGCTGTCTCAACGAGCCACTCGTTCTCACATCCGACGACGAGGGTGCCATCCATTGTCTGTCGAACGTGTGCACGCACCGCGGCGCGATCGTAGTCGAGGGCGACGGCCACGCCAAGTCGCTGCGCTGCAGATATCACGGGCGGAGATACTCGCTCGACGGGAAATTCGTCTCGATGCCCGAATTCGATACGACCGTCGGGTTCCCCTCGCAAAAGGACAACCTTCCGCAGCTCGCGCTCGAGCGGTTCGGTCCTTTGCTCTTCAGTGGGCTGTCGCCCGAGATGCCGTTCGACGAATGGATCGCTCCGGTACGCCAGCGCGTGTCGTGGATGCCCCTCGACCAGTTCGCGCGCGATGCCGCAACGTCGCAGGAATACCTGATCAACGCCAACTGGGCGCTCTACTGCGACAATTACCTGGAGGAGTTCCACATCCCGTATGTCCACGCGGGACTGGCCGAGCAGCTCGACTACTCCGGCTATCGTACCGAGAGATTCCGGTGGGGGAATCTGCAGCTCGGCGTCGCAAAGGCGGGGGAGCCGGCGTTCGATCTACCGAAAGATCATCCGAATGCCAAGGAGCGCGTGGCCGCATTCTATTTCTGGCTCTTCCCCAACATCATGTTCAACTTCTATCCGTGGGGATTGTCGCTCAACGTCGTGACGCCGCTTAGCGCCGGACGCACCAAAGTCGCGTTTCATTCCTACGTGTGGAACTCCGCGCTGAGAGAAAGTGGAGTCGGCGCCGGGCTCCATCGTGTGGAGATGGAGGATGAAGAAGTCGTCGAATCGGTACAGCGTGGCGTGCGCTCGCGACTTTACGACCGCGGCCGCTACTCGGAGCGGCGCGAAGTCGGTACCCACCATTTCCACGAGCTGCTCGCGGACTTCATGCGCCGACCTCTGGCAACCAACGGATCCTCGCGGCTGAAAGCGGGCGAGTGAGCGGAAGCGAAGCGCCACCAGAGACACAAACCGCGGGAATCGGTCGGGCGAGCATGGGACTGCTCGCGGTCCTCGGCGTACTCTTCGGACTATCAGTCACAATCGGCAACACGATTGGGTCGGGAATTCTCCGCACGCCGGGCCTTGTCGCGCAGCTCCTTCCGAGTCCGTGGCTGTTCATCGGCGTCTGGATCATCGGCGCTCTGTACGCCGCGCTCGGCGCCAACGCGCTTGCCGAGCTCGCGACGATGATGCCGGAATCCGGCGGGTACACCGTGTACCTTCGCCGGTCGATGGGATCTTATGCCGGTTTCGTCATCGGATGGAGTGACTGGTTGTCGACGTGCAGCAGCGCGGCGCTGGCTGCAATGGTAATCGGCGAGTATGCCACGATCCTCTTCGCGATCTCCAAAGGACTGACATCGATGATCGCGTCGGCAGTGATCGTCGTCTTCGCGCTCATACAATGGAGAGGAATCAAAACCGGCAGCATGACGCAGAATCTGACCGCAATCGCAAAAACAGCCGCGTTCGTGATTCTGGTCATCGCCTGCTTTGTGATGGGACACGGATTGGAAGGAGCTGGCTCCGCGACGCCTGTGCCTTCAGGATTCCCGTTTCTCGTTGCCTTCGTGCTGGCGATGCAGGCTGTGATCTTCACCTACGACGGGTACAACGGAATTGTCTATTTCTCGGGTGAGCTCCGGAATCCTGACCGCGACATTCCGCGCTCGATGTTTGGCGGTGTCGCGTCCGTCGGGGTGATTTATCTGCTGGTGAACATCGGATTTCTCTACGTGCTGCCCATCGATAAGATGGCGGGGCAGCCGCTCGTCGCCGCCACGGCGGCGAATGAGATCTTCGGCCCGAAGGGAGACGCGGTGATTCGGGTCCTGACAATTGTGTCGCTGTTGAGCGCGGTCAACGCCTACCAGCTGATGACCTCGAGGGTACTGCATCGCTTGAGTGTGTTCGGATTCCTGCCCGGCGCCAGTCATGTGAACAAGGGCGGCACTCCCGCAGTGGCGCTTTTCCTCAGCGCGGTTGTGGTCATCGCCCTGGTGATCACTGGCACGCTGGAGCTGGTCCTGGCAGTGACTGCATTCTTCTTCGTGGCGCAGTACGCTCTGATTTTCGCGAGCGTATTCATCCTGCGGAAGCGCGAGCCCAACGCATCGCGGCCTTACAAGGCGAAAGGACATCCGTGGACGACGGGTTTGGTTCTCCTCGCGTCAATCGGATTCCTGATTGGGGCCGCGGTCACTGACACGCGGAACAGCCTGTACTCGCTCTTGCTTCTTGCGCTCAGCTGGCCGCTCTACCGAATGCTGAGACCGAAGGTCACGGCCGCGTAGCACAGTGAAGCTGACTATCGCCTTTCAGGGCGAGTTCGGCGGCACGCCGACGCAAACTGAACTCGAACCATCTCGTTGCCGGCCGCAATTGATCGCAACCAAGAAAGTTTTCCAGAACAGTGCGCTCCGGCGCCGGAAGCTCATTTCGCCGGGCGACCATCGTGGGGATGGCGTCGATGTCTCGCGAGATCTCGATAGCGTACGCCGAGTCGAACTTTCCCGTTCGCGCCGCGCGGTCGAAGTTTTCGTTGGCAATCCACGCTTCGTAATTCCAGAAAGCGATCACCGTGAAGGTGCCCAAGGCGATTACGCTCACACGTCTCCCAAAGTCGACTGTGATCGCGCCTTTGGCGACCTCGAGCCACAGCGCGACCAGCGAAAGTGCGACGACAAGCATATAGCCCTGCGCAAAAACACGCATTGTCGTGTATCCGTAGGCTTGCTCATAGAGAATGACTCTGCGGAAGGCCGACAACAGCATCAGCTCGAGCGCGATGAGCAAGGCGGCTTCGAGTCGCACGAGGAGGCGTCGTCGATCGGGATTCAGATCGGGTGCTTTTGTAGCTTCGAGTACGAGTATCAGTCCCCCGACCAGAGTGACCGCCACCGACAGCTGAGCGAATCCCCTGCGCGCGTACTCGGCGAACGTCATCCCGCTTCCCACGACGCCTGGCGGCTCGTGGAACAGATAGGAGATCTGGAGTACCACGAACAACCAGAGAACGATGGCTACGGCGACGAGAACCATTCTTTGCTCGGTGAAGCCGAGTGCGCCAGACGTTGCAAACTTCGGAAGCGCGGGCAACCGGGAGTCATGCTGACGAGCCCCAAGCGAACTGGCGCCGAGTGTGAGAGCGAGGAGAAAGAGGAAAAACACGACGCGCGCCGAGATCGACCACTGCGGAAGGATTTCGGCGATGCGATCGACTACCCAGGCGATGCTCGGGTCCGCATTTCGCAGCAACGCTATGAGAACGATGACCACAGGGACGGTGATAAGAAGTCCCCGCGTGATTGTCCTCGCTCTGGGCGACGCGATCGTCCTCGGCACCTCTGCGCCTTCACGGAGTGTTGCCTGTAGAACGCGGAAGGTCGCGAGAAATGGTACGGTGGGGAGCAGCTTTGCCGACAGCGACCTCCACTGATCAGCTCCGATGACGATGACGGCGAGGCCGAGTAGCATCCCGACGCTGAGAAACACGAGAGCCCGGATCGACACGCTCGCAGTGATGGCGGGCGCGAGAGCCAGCAGGGTCGCCCAGCCGAGCAGAATAAGGGTGGGTTTCTCGACGGGGAGCGCTGCGAATCGGCGAGCGACAATTACGGCAATAGAGGCTGAAGCGACCCAGAGTCCCCAGTTGATGCCCGGCTCGGCATCAAAGAGAATCCAGGCGCCAATGAGGGCGGCGGAGATGGCGCCGATCCAAATGGCTGTGGCGGAGGGGAAAGTCTCTCGATTTGGTTGCATGGTAGAGTACTTTATAAAACAAAGTAAGGCAGCGCAAGTACTATTTGACGCGTGGTTGCGGAGCGTCGTAACCGCAGAGCTCAATTTGCGATACCGGTCCCATTGACTTAGCTCCGATCGCGAATACCTTTACAAGGCTATGGCGGAACGCAGTTTAACGCGCTCCGTTGAACACCAAAATTGATCGCCGACGGTTGTCGGCGCGCCTCGAGTCCCCACCCGCGAAACAGTTGCGAGTGCACCCGGCGGCAGCGGATGGATACCGGTCCCGTTCAGGGACGCCACGGTCCACCCGCGTTTTTGTTGAATTGAGACCACCGGCTCCAGCTGTTTGTTGGGGCGGCTTCTATAGAGAGAGTTTTAAGAGATCATGGCACGCCACACCCCGCTCGATCACTACCGTAACATCGGCATCATGGCCCACATCGATGCCGGGAAAACGACTATGACCGAGCGCGTCCTGTACTACACGGGCAAAACCCATAAAATCGGCGAGGTGCATGAAGGCACCGCGACGATGGACTGGATGGAACAGGAGCAGGAGCGCGGAATCACCATCACTTCTGCAGCTACGACTGCTTTCTGGACGCGCAACGGCACCGAGTACCGGATCAACATCATCGACACGCCGGGCCACGTCGACTTCACGGTTGAAGTCGAGCGCTCCCTGCGCGTGCTCGATGGCGCGGTGACACTGCTGGACTCCGTCGCCGGCGTCGAGCCGCAGACTGAGACCGTATGGCGCCAGGCCGACCGCTACAAGGTTCCGCGGCTGATCTTTGCCAACAAGATGGACCGCGTCGGCGCCGATTTCGATCGCTGCATGCGAATGATCAAGGATCGCCTCACCCGGAACGCGTACCCGATTCAGCTGCCCGTAGGCACCGGCGAGACGTTCACCGGCCACATCGACGTCATCGAACGCAAGCAGTACATCTTCGACGACGAATCGCTGGGCAAGAAGTTCGAGATCGCCGAAGTCCCCGAAGAGTTTCGTGAAGCGATGGAGAAGGCTCGTCACGATGTCATCGAGGCCGCCGTCTCCCATGACGAGGCGCTGATCGAGAAGTACTTCAGCGGCACCGAGCTGACAATCGAGGAAGTCCGTCACGCAATCCGCAGCTCTACCGTCGGTGGGTTCATTGTGCCAGTGCTGTGCGGCGCGGCGTTCAAGAACAAGGGCGTGCAGGCGATGCTCGATGCAGTCGTCGACTATCTCCCGTCGCCGGTTGACGTTCCACCGGTCGAGGGACACCTGCCAAATGGTGAGATGGGTACCAGAGCCCCGGATGACGAAGCCCCATTTTCGGGTCTCGCGTTCAAGATCGCGACCGACCCCTTCGTCGGAAAGCTGACGTTCTTCCGCGTCTACTCCGGTGTGCTGGCCTCGGGCTCGTACGTCTATAACGCGACCAAGGACAAGCGCGAGCGCGTCGGACGCCTCCTCCAGATGCACGCCAACAAGCGTGAGGAGATCCAGGAAGTTCACGCCGGCGATATCGCCGCGGCAATCGGACTCAAGGAGACGCGCACCGGCGACACGATGACGATGGAAGATGCGCCGATCGTGCTCGAGGCGATGAAGTTCCCGAACCCGGTCATCGACGTCGCGATCGAGCCGAAGACCAAGGCCGACCAGGACAAGTTGGCGATCGCGCTCCAGAAGCTCTCCGAGGAAGATCCGACTTTCCGCGTCCACTCCGATCAGGAGACCGGGCAGACGATCATCTCCGGAATGGGCGAGCTCCACCTCGAGATCATCGTGGACCGCATGCAGCGCGAGTTCAAGGTCGACGCGAACATCGGCCGTCCGCAGGTCGCTTACCGCGAGACGATCAAGAAGCGCGTGGAAAAAGTCGAAGGCAAGTTCATTCGCCAGTCGGGCGGCAAGGGTCAGTACGGGCACGTGGTGATCAACATTGAGCCGGCGAAGCAGGGCGAAGGATTCGTGTTCGAGGACAAGATTGTCGGCGGCACGATCCCACGTGAGTTCATCAAGCCGGCCGAGCAGGGAATGCGCGAGGCACTCGAGGGTGGAGTGCTGGCGGGCTATCCAATGGTTGATGTGAAGGCCGAGCTGGTGTACGGCTCGTACCACGACGTCGACTCCAGCGAAATGGCGTTCAAGATCGCGGGATCGATGGCGATCAAGGAAGCCGCAAAGCGAGCTGGCGCAATCATCCTCGAGCCGATCATGAAGGTCGAAGTCGTGTCGCCCGATCAATACATGGGTGACGTACTCGGCGATCTGTCATCGCGTCGCGGACGAATCGGTGGAATGAATCAGCGCGGCGAGGCACAGGTGATCGATGCGCAGGTGCCGCTGTCGGAAATGTTCGGGTACTCCACGAAGCTCAGATCGATGACGCAGGGCCGCGCGGTTTACTCGATGGAGTTCGCGCACTACGAGGAAGTACCGAAATCGAAGGCCGAAGAAATCATCAACAAAGTCACCACAAAGGCGAGATAAGAAATGAGCAAAGCCAAATTTGAGCGTACGAAGCCGCACGTAAACGTCGGCACGATCGGCCACGTCGATCACGGTAAGACGACGTTGACGGCGGCGATCACGGCGATCCAGGCGAAGAAGGGACTGGCATCGCCCGTTGCCTTTGATCAGATCGATAAAGCTCCGGAGGAGCGCGAGCGCGGCATCACGATCGCGACCGCGCACGTGGAGTACGAGTCGGAGAAGAGACACTACGCGCACGTCGACTGCCCGGGCCACGCCGATTATGTGAAGAACATGATCACGGGCGCGGCGCAGATGGACGGCGCGATTCTCGTGGTGAGTGCTGCCGACGGGCCGATGCCGCAGACGAGAGAGCACATCTTGCTCGCCAAGCAGGTGAACGTGCCCTACATCATCGTGTTCATGAACAAGGTGGACATGGTGGATGACCCGGAGCTCCTGGAGCTGGTGGAGCTGGAAGTCCGTGAGCTCTTGTCGAGCTATGATTTCCCGGGCGACGACACGCCGATCATCAAGGGAAGCGCCCTGAAGGCTCTGGAGTCCGGTGACCCGAACAGTGAGTACGGTAAGAAGATCGGTGAGCTGATGGACGCTCTCGACTCCTATATCCCGCAGCCCAAGAGAGAGACGGACAAGCCGTTCCTGATGCCCGTGGAAGACGTGTTCTCGATCACGGGCCGCGGTACGGTGGCGACCGGACGAATCGAGAAGGGGAAGATCAAGGTGGGCGAGGAGGTCGCGCTCATCGGCTTCAACAGTGACAAGAAGACGGTCATCACCGGAGTCGAGATGTTCCGGAAGTTGCTGGACGACGGGCAGGCGGGTGACAACGTGGGCCTTCTCCTCAGAGGCATCAACAAGGAGGACGTTGAGCGCGGGATGGTGCTGGCGAAGACGGGAAGCATCACGCCGCACACGAAGTTC
>DASXYR010000368.1:0-1551 GCA_036502385.1 Gemmatimonadaceae bacterium | reverse complement strand
GCCCCATCGGACCTCAACTATTCGACGCTTCGGATGGAGCTCGACGACGGACGAGCTCTGCATTACGCAGATGTCCGCCGCCTGGGAACGTTCGCGCTGATGAGCCAGAAGCGATTCGATGAATACACCGGGAAACTTGGCATCGAGCCTCTTGACCGTTCGTTTACCGCCAAGCATCTATCGGGAGTTCTTCGGGCCAGTACTCAGCCCGTGAAGAAAATCCTCATGGAGCAGCGCAAAATCGCAGGCATCGGAAACATCTACGCGAACGAAGCACTTTGGCGGGCGGGCATCGACCCATCGCGCTCGGCCGCGTCCGTCTCGCTCGAGGAGGCCGGTCATCTCCGTGATTCGATCGTGGGAGTCCTCGAGGAAGCGATAGAGGCGAGGGGCACGAGCTTTCGCGATTATCGCGACGCGCGGGGGAAGCGCGGGTCGTTCGTCGAGAAGCTCGACGCATATGGACGGGCGGGACTTCCCTGTCATCGTTGCGGCGCAAAGCTCGTGTCGACGCACGCGGTCGATGGGCGAGCGACGACCCTGTGCGTGAGGTGCCAGCACTAGATGATCCGAGGCACGGCGCGCCTGGAGCATCAGCCGACGAGCGACGCGCAGCTGGCCGTCATGAGGTCGAGCGTCCGCGACGGCGCGACCGATCGTCCCGGCATCTACCGCATGCTGTCGAGCGATGGCGAAGTGCTGTACGTCGGAAAATCCAAGCAGATCCGCACGAGACTACTCAGCTATTTCCGCTGCGCCTACCCCGAAGAAAAGGGCGCGCGCATTCTTCGCTCGGCCGAAAAGATCGAGTGGGAGTACACGCCGAGCGAATTCGCGGCACTCCTCCAGGAGCTGAGACTGATCAAGCGCTTCAGGCCGCGCTACAACGTCGCCATGAAGCGGGACGGGCGGAATTATTCATTCATCAAGCTGACGAAGGGCATGGCGCCCAAGCTGCTGGTGGTCCGCGGCGCGACGGGCGAGGATGCGGATGTCTACTACGGACCATTTGTCGGCGCTCAGCGCGTAGGCGAGGCGGTCCGCGAGCTGAACGACGCGCTGATGCTTCGCGACTGCCGCACCGATCTGAAGATGTTCTTCAGCGACCAGACCGAGCTCTTTCAGCTCGCGCGGACACCGGGGTGCATCAGGAATGAGATCTCCAAATGCCTCGGCCCGTGCGTGGGTGGGTGCACCGCGTCGCAGTACGAAGAGCGCGTGGCGATGGCGAAGGCATTCCTCGACGGTTCGAACGACGGCCCGCTCGAGATGCTGCGTGGGGAGATGGAGCGGCTGAGCGGTGGAATGGAGTTCGAGCGCGCCGCGGTCTATCGGGACAAGCTCGAGCGCCTGGAGGCGCTACGGGCGCAGTTCGGCCGGCTGCGCTTCGCGGTGGAAAATCTCTCGTTCGTGTACACCGTGCCGGGCCACGAAGGGGAGGATCGGGTCTACCTCATTCGCCGGGGCGTCGTGCGGGCGGAGCTCGGCAAGCCGCGCTCGCCGAAGGACCGTCGCGGCATGAAGGAGCTCGTCGAGGACATCTTCTCGCAA
>DASXYR010000367.1:0-13918 GCA_036502385.1 Gemmatimonadaceae bacterium | reverse complement strand
CGGGAGGCGGGAGGCGGGGGAGGCGGGAAGCGGGAAGCGGGGAGCGGGGAGCGGGGAGGCGGGAGACGCCAGACAAATGCATCTCGAACGCCAGAGGGATCGGTCGCAACCGTCGTTGTCTGATATCGGGTATCTACGCCTCTGATAGCTCGGATCGCGTGCTTTGCAGTTTGTAGTTCCCCGAGAGTGCCGGCTCCGCTTCCCGCTTCCCGCTTCCCGCCTCCCGGTATATTCCGTAATGCGACACCTGTACGTCCACGTCCCCTTCTGCGCCCGCCGCTGCTCGTACTGCGACTTCTCGATCGCCGTCCGCGCCGCAACGCCGGTTGACGAGTATCTGACGGCTCTACGCTCGGAGCTCAAACTGGGCGCAGTCAACGGCGCCACCCTCGACACCGTGTATCTGGGCGGCGGCACCCCTTCGCGTCTTGGCGGGGTCGGCGTGGCGGGCGTTCTGGACGCGGTGAGAGACTATGCCGAACTCGCTCCGGGCGCCGAAGTCACCGTCGAAGCGAACCCGGATGACGTGAACGACATCGCCGTCGCCCAGTGGCTTGCCGCCGGCGTCAACCGCATCTCACTCGGCGCGCAAAGTTTCGATGACGCTGTCCTCGATTGGATGCACCGCACCCACAATTCCGGTCAGATCGCCCAGGCGGTCAAAGCGATCCATCGCGGGGGGATCGATAACATCTCGCTCGATCTCATCTTCGCCCTCCCCGCGCACCTCGAGCGCGATTGGCGCAAAGATGTCGAGCGCGCACTAGAGCTGGCGCCGGCCCACGTTTCCCTGTACGGACTCACCGTCGAGGCGCACACCCCTATCGCGCATTGGGCCGATCGAGGCGCGGTTGTCGAAGGATCCGAAGCACAATACGAGGAGGAATTCCTCTTCGCGCACGACGCGATGTCGAAGGGGGGTTTTGAGCATTACGAAGTCTCGAACTTCTCCCTGCCTGGCAAGGCATCCCGGCACAACTCTGCCTACTGGACCGGCGCCGCGTACGCCGGGATCGGTCCATCCGCACACTCGTTCGATGGCGCGTCGCGCCGCTGGAACGTTGCCGCCTATGCGGAGTGGGTGAAACGCCTCGCGAACTCGCAGCAAACGGTCGGCGGCGACGAAACGCTCACGGCGGAGAACCGCGACGCGGAAGAGATTTATCTGGGACTGCGGACTCAAAAAGGTCTAGCGATCGAAGCCAGTGAGCTTCCGGTTATTGAAACTTGGCGCGCGGCTGGCTGGGCGGAGGTCGAAAACATCGGCACTTCTTCGACTTTTGAGGCTACCTCACCGTGTGGACTGGAATCGAGCGCAAGCGCAGACTCGACCCCGCTCCCGTACCGCTACTGGTTGAGGCTGACGCCAACCGGATGGCTCCGGCTCGACAGCATCGCTGCCGATCTGGCCGCCCGCCGGTCAACCTCCAGGAAGGCCGCC
This sequence comes from Gemmatimonadaceae bacterium, assembly GCA_036502385.1. Taxonomy (GTDB): domain Bacteria; phylum Gemmatimonadota; class Gemmatimonadetes; order Gemmatimonadales; family Gemmatimonadaceae; genus UBA4720. The sequence continues at coordinate 12,477 of DASXYR010000367.1, read as the reverse complement.
GCAAGCGCAACCCCTAGTCACTGTTATATTTAAGGCTATGTCACTCCCCGGTCTGAACGAGCGCGAGCGGCGCGTTCTGGAAGCCGTCATTCAGACTTATGTCGAGACGGCCCAGCCGGCCGGCTCGCGCAGCCTTGCCCACAAATTCGGGCTCAATGTGTCGCCGGCGACCATCCGAAACACCATGAGCGACTTGGAAGAGAAGGGCTATCTCTTCCACCCGCACGCCTCGGCCGGTCGTGTTCCAACGGACGTCGCCTATCGCGTGTACGTGGATTCGCTGATCCCAATGCGTCCGCTCGATGCGCTCGAGCGCCAGCGCCTGACCGCTCAGATCGTCACCGGCGGCTCTGCCGTCGAAGCGATTCTGCGTCGTGCCGCCCAGAGTCTTGGCGTGATCACGCAGGAGCTCGGCATCGCGCTTGGACCGCGCCTCGACAATGCCATTCTCGAACGGGTCGAGCTGATCCGTCTTTCTTCTGAGCGGCTTCTCGTGGCGCTGACGTTATCAGCCGGCGCGGTTCGCACGATTTTCGTGGATGTCCGCGGCGAGATCGCCGACGCCGCGATCGCCGAAGTGACTCGCGTGCTGAATGAGCGGCTGGCAGGGTTGAACATGCGCCAGATCCGCGCGTCATTGGGCGACCGTCTCCGCGACGTCGGGCCGACGCGCGAAGCCTCCGAGCTGCTGAATGTGTTCATCGAAGAGGGAGATCAACTTTTCGACAGCGCACTCGAGCCGAGCGACGACACGGTTGTGTTGGGGCAGGCGTCGGTTCTGGCGGAGCAGCCCGAGTTCGCCAGCATCGACAACATGAGAAAGCTGGTGGCGCTGACGGAGACGCGCGAGAAACTTGGCGAGCTGCTCCGTCGTCGTAGCGAAACGGGAGGCGTGTCGATCACCATTGGCAACGAGCACGCCGATCCGAAGCTGGCGAGCTTTACCGTTGTCACCGCGTCGTATCACGCGGGTCCGCTGACTGGCGTGATCGGAGTGATCGGCCCCACGCGGATGCCGTACGACAAGGTCATCTCGCTCGTGACGCACACGTCAGAGCTGGTGACGGATCTACTGAAGGAGAATTCCAGGAACCATGGCTGATTTTTACCAAACGCTCGGCGTCCAGCGCGGCGCCAGCGATGATGAAATAAAGAAGGCGTATCGCAAGCTCGCGATGGCGTGCCATCCCGACCGCAACAACGGCTCCAAGGAATCTGAGGAGAAGTTCAAGGCGATCACGGAAGCGTATGACGTGTTGCGCGATTCCAACAAGCGCGCGGTTTACGACCGCTATGGCGAGGCAGGCCTGCGCGGTGGCGCGGGTGGATTCCACCACGTCGACCTCTCGGAAGCGCTCAACATCTTCATGCGCGACCTCGGCGGTCTGGGCGGATTCAGCGATCTGTTCGGCGGCGGGGGCGGAGGACATGGGGGTGGTCCGCGCACTGGCGCCGACATCAAGATCCAGATGCCGCTCACGCTTGCCGAAGTCGCGACCGGAATTGAAAAGACGGTCACGGTCAAACTGCTCGAGCCGTGCGACCGCTGCGATGGGCGCGGCGCCGAGCCGGGATCGTCGCCGATCAGGTGCTCGACGTGCGCCGGGAGCGGAGAAGTCCGCCGCGCGCAGAGATCATTCTTTGGCCAGGTCGTGAGCGTCGCGCCGTGTCCGGCGTGCGCCGGCGAAGGAACCGTCATCGCGTCGCCGTGCAAGAAGTGCAGGGGCGAAGGGCGTACACGTGGCGAGAAGCAGGTTGTCGTTCGCATCCCCGCGGGCGTGGCGACCGGTCAGTACATGACGATGCGCGCTGTCGGCAACGTCGGTCCGCGCGGAGGGCCGCGTGGCGACATCCTCGTCGTGTTCGAGGTGGAGGAAGATCCACGCTTCGAGCGCGATGGCGAAGATCTGTATTGCGAAGTGACGGTGACGTACCCGCAGCTCGCGCTTGGCGCGAACGTCGAGGTCCCAATGGTCGCGGGCACCGTGACGCTGCAAATCCCCGCCGGGACGCAGAGTGGGCAGGTGTTCAACCTCCGCGGTCGCGGCTTGCCGAGGATCAACTCCAGCTCGACGGGCGATCTGCACGTTCGATTGCAGATGTGGACTCCCGACGCGTTCTCCGACGAAGAGGCGACATTGATCCGCCGTCTCGGGGAAATTCAGAGCGTTCCGGAGCACAGATCCAAGGGCCTCTGGTCCAAGCTTAAGGAATCGCTAGGAGCGTGACCTGGATCGCGCTGCGAATCACTCCTGACCTGAACCGTGACGGAGTGATCGCGGCGCTGTTTGAAGCGGGCTCGCAGGGAATTCAAGAGGACGGCGCTTCGGTCGTAACCCATTTTCCGCCCAGCGCGCCGATCGATGCGATACGCGATGCGGTGATGATGGTGGATCCTTCCGCCGACATAAGCGTTTCGGACGCGCCGGACACCGACTACTCGCAGTGGCGCGCGTCGGTATCGGCCCATCGTCTGGGAAGTCTCGTGATCGCGCCGCCCTGGTTGACGGGCGAGTTCGATCCGAAAACGACGGTCTTCATCGATCCCGCGATGGCGTTCGGGACCGGCGAGCATCCAACGACCCGCGGCGTCATCCGACTGATGCAAGGCATCGGGTTGAACGGCGACGCGCACACCGGTAAGCCGTTGATTCGCCCTGGCGACAGTGTGGCCGACCTCGGAGCTGGAAGCGCGGTTCTGTCCATCGCCGCGGCAAAGCTCGGCGCCGCTCGCGTCACTGCGATCGAGATCGACCACGACGCGATTGGGAACGCCGAAGAAAACGTCGCCGCGAACGCAGTCTCGGATCGCGTGGAGATCATCGAGGGCGACGCGGGGACTTTGCTTCCGCTTCTCGCTCCGGTGCGAGTCGTGCTCGCAAATATCATCTCGTCAGTTTTGATTCCGCTTCTGCCGGTGATTCACGGCTCGCTTGATGCACACGGTCAGGCGATTCTCTCTGGTATTCTCTGCGAGGAAAGGCCCGCCATGGTCGAGGCTCTCGATGCGGACGGATGGACGATCGAACGCGAAGACACGGAGGACGTTTGGTGGAGTGTACAGATAGCGCCGCGGTAGCGACGTTCTTCGCCACCGAGGGACTCGTTGCCGGGGGAACGGTGACGCTGTCGGAGGAAGCGGCGCACCACATTCGGGTTGCGCGCGTCGCCGTGGGAGAGTGTGTCGCGCTCCGCGACGGGGCAGGACGTGCGGCGCTGGGGACGCTGGTCAAGATATCCAAGAGCTCCGCACTCGTAGACATCGGCGAGACGAGCCAGCTGCCACGACCTGCGCCTGTTCACCTCCTTGCTCCGGTGGCAGATCGGGAGAGGATGCTCTGGCTCGCCGAGAAGGTGACGGAGCTCGGTGTGACAAGTTGGCGACCGGTGGTCTGGCGCCGATCGAAGAGCGTGTCGCCACGCGGCGAGGGACCGACGTTTCAGGGTAAGGTGCGCGGGCGAATGACGTCCGCGCTCATTCAGAGCGGCAGCGGCTGGCTTCCCGACATTTTTCCGGAATCGACGATCGAGCGCGCGGTCGCCGCGGCGCCGCTTGGCACTCGGTTGCTCCTTGCCAAGGATGGCGAGCCGATGATCGGAGTTTCGATGCACGCACCAGTGACGATCGCGCTCGGGCCGGAGGGTGGGATGGAGGCCTCGGAACGCGATGTATTCATCGGCGCCGCGTTCTTGCCCGTGAAGCTCACCGAGAGCACACTACGTTTTGAGACGGCGGGGGTCGCCGCGGTGGCGATCGCTGCCGCGTCGCTCGCACGCTCGAGGCACCCAAATGGCTGATTCCTGCATCTTCTGCCGAATCGCGCGCGGCGAAGTCCCGGCGCAGATGGTTGTGAACAACAAGGAGATCGTAGCGTTCAGGGATGCCAACCCGCAGGCGCCCGTTCACATCCTGATCATCCCGAAAAAGCACATCGGCTCGCTCGACGACGCGTCGGATTCCTCTTTGCTGGGACAGATGGTCGCGATGGCCGCGGCGATTGCGCGACAGGAGAAGATCGCGAAATCGGGGTATCGGACGGTAATCAACACTGGTAAGGACGGGGGGCAGTCTGTGGATCATTTGCATCTGCATCTCCTCGGCGGGCGTCCTCTTACCTGGCCGCCAGGCTAGAAGCGCGCTTCGGACGGAAATGCCGCACCTACGCACGATGCTTCCCCCCACGTGGCGCGGGGACGCCGAGCTTCGCTCGGCTCGCTGCGCGATAGCTGTGATCTGGGTTGTTACGCGTACCGGGTACCGGGCGCCTGGTCAGTACCATGCCCGGCACTCCCGTTGGGGCAAACAAATCGGCCCCGTGATATGAGGCGCGAGGACGGACCTTAAGCACAGACAGTCTCACAGGGGAGTCGGAGGGGGTCGGGACGTAGGAGTCGTGCTCGCGTAGCAAGAGACTCCGGCTGGGTGCCCGCGAGCGAGCGCAAGCCGCTCGTGGGCTGACGGAGGCTCGATGTGTGTAAGCGAGCTAGACGACGGAGTCCCGATCCCCTCCGACGCACCGGCAAAGTTGCCCAGAGGCTGAAGGCTGGATCCTCACAGCTCACAGAAACGGGGCCGATTTGCTTGACCCATCCCGTTGAGCCGTCTAAGTTTAACGGTCTGGCCTATACCGGCGACAATGTCGCCACGAAGGGGGGAAGTAGAATTTGTCGGAAGTGATCATCCATGACGACGAGAACTTTGAGCGCGCGCTCAAGCGCTTCAAAAAGAAGTGCGAAAAAGCGGGCATCCTCTCCGATCTCCGCAAGCATCGCCATTACGAGAAGCCGAGCGAGCGCAGAAAGCGCAAGCTGAACACGGCGATGCGTAAGAACCGCCGCACCCGCCACACCTAGGGAATGTCTGAGCTCTTCGCCCGCCTTCAGGGCGATCTAAACTCGGCAAGGAAATCCCAGGACAAACCCGGCGTCCTCCTGCTCGGCACCGTCCTCTCAGAGGTGAAGAACAAGAAGATCGAGCTGAAGCGCGATCCGACCGACGCGGATGTAATCGACGTCCTGCGGAAGTCGATCAAGCGCCGGCGCGAGTCGGTCGAGATGTACACGAAGGGCAATCGCCAGGATCTAGCCGACAAGGAAACGTCGGAGGCGGCGGCGCTCGAGAAATACCTCCCCGCGCAGGTTGGCGACGAAGAGCTTCGCGCAGCAGTGCGAGCGGCGATCGCCGGCGGCGCAACGCAGATCGGTGCAGTGATGGGCAAAGTCCTCCCCCAGTTCAAAGGTCGGGCAGAAGGCGGAACGATCAACGCCATCGCTCGAGAGGAGCTAAGCAAACAGGGGTGAGACAACTGCCCCGAAGAATCACAAAACCCGAGCGCGCGAAGATATTCGCAGACTCGGGTTTTGCCATTTTGGTGTATCAGAAAGCATGAATTCGCACGCGCTCAACGTAATCGAGTTCCCTCGAACTCTCGCGCTCATTTCCGAGCGGGCGGGGTCACCGCTTGGCGCCGAGCGGGTGAGAGAGCTGCGTCCGATTGTCGATAGAGATCTGATCGAGCGCGAGCACGCGCGCGTCGCGGCGGTGCGATCGCTCTTGTCGGCCGAGGAACCCTGGAGCCTTCATGGAGTTCCTGATGCGCGGTCCGCGCTCACACGATTACGAGTCGAGGGAGCATCGCTAGCGGCGGCCGACCTGCTTGTCCTCGGCTCGCTCCTCCGCAGCTCGCGAGTGACGCGCGAGTCGCTGCGCGGAGCACGCGCATCGGCAATCGTAACGGCGGTGTTGGCCGAGCAGATACAGGCGCTCATCGCGAACAAGACAATCGAGGATATGATCGCTCGCGTGATTGACGAGGACGGTCAGGTCCGCGACGACGCGTCGCCCGCCTTGCGGAAAATCCGCCGCGAGCTGAAGGGCTCGCAAGGCGAGCTGATCAAACTGCTCGAGCGCGCGATGGCCAAGCTCGATCAGCACCAGCGCGTCGCCGACATGTCGGTGACCGTCCGCAATGGCCGGTACGTGATTCCGGTTCGTCGCGAAGCACTGTCCGCCGTGGGTGGCATCGTCCATGACGCATCTCAGACGGGAGGCACTCTCTTCGTAGAGCCGCCGGCGGCGGTGGAAGCGGGCAATAGAATCCGCGAGCTCCAGAGCGATGAGATCGAAGAGGTCGAGCGCATTCTCGCCGAGCTGACGGAACAGGTTCGTCCGCACCGGGAAGAGCTGGCGTTGAGCCTCGAGGCTCTCGTGGTACTCGACTCACTCGTGGCGCGTGCACGATACGCAATTGAGTTTCGTTGCGCTCCAGCCGATCTCACCGAATCCACGGGGGGATTTTCCGTCTTGCAGGGCCGGCATCCGCTGCTCATCGCGCAGGGGATCGACGTCGTCCCGTTCGATCTGGAGATGTTTCCGAACGAACGCACTCTGCTCATCTCGGGACCAAACACCGGGGGAAAGACGGTACTACTCAAGGCGCTCGGACTTTTTTCGGCGCTCGTTCAGTCCGGCATTCCCGCGCCGGTCGCCGCCGGGTCGCGAATCGCGATTTTCGACAACGTCTACGCCGATGTAGGCGACGAGCAGTCGATTCTCGCGAGTCTCTCGACGTTCAGTGCACACCTGAAAAACCTCGTCGAAGTTCTAAGCTCCGCCACGGCGCACTCTCTCGTGCTCATCGACGAGCTCGGCTCCGGCACCGACCCGATCGAAGGCGCCGCCCTCGGAGGCGCGATCCTCGAAGCGCTCACCGCCCGCGGAACTCTCACCGTCGCGACCACGCACCTTGGCGCGCTCAAGGAGCTCGCGACTGAAGTCGACGGCGTCGTGAATGCCTCGCTGCAATTCGATCCCGTCGCACTCGCGCCAACTTACCGGCTCACGAAGGGCATTCCGGGACGCTCCTATGGCATCAGCATCGCGCGCCGCCTGAACCTCCCCGGAGATGTTCTCGAGCGCGCTGAGCAGAGAATTCCGGCGGACGAGCGGAGGGTGACGGCCCTGCTCGCCGAGCTCGAGGCCCGTGAGAAATCCCTCGGCGCTACCGAGCGGGAAACCGGGGAGATCGCCGAAGACGCCAAGGAGCGCGCGCGCAGAGTCGCCGAGCGCGAGCGCAACGTTGCCCAGCGCGAGCGAGAGGTGGAACGCGCGTCACGACAGGAGGCGCGCCGATATCTGCTCGAGGCGCGTGCTGACGTCGAGCGAACCATTCGCGAGCTCAAGGCCGCATCCGAGGCTGGCGATGACGCCGCAAGGGATGCGAGAAAGCGCGTCGAGCAGCTCGCTACCGATCAGGGCCGCGAGCTCGACCGCCTCGAGCGACCGACCGAGACCGTGCACGCTGCGAACGACGATGCCGAAGTCAACGTGGGAGATTTCGTTGAGGTCGAGACGCTCGGTGGCAGAGTCGGCCGTGTCATGGAGGTGCGCGACAACGAAGCCGTGGTCGCCGTCGGAGCTATGAAGCTGGCGGTGCCCATGGGCTCGCTCCGACTCTCGAGCGCTGAGGCCGCGACGCCGCAGATCGCGGTCGCGGTGCGCGGCGACGTTCCCGATGTCCACGTGTCGAGCGAGATCGACCTCCGCGGTCTGCGTGTCGACGAGGTGGAGACGATTGTGATGCACGCCGTCGATGCCGCGGTCCGCGCCGACCTCAAGAGCATACGAATCATTCATGGCAAGGGAACCGGCGCCTTGCGCGATCGCGTCGGCGAAATGCTCCGCAAGGAATCGCGGGTCTCGAATTTCCGGCTCGGCGCCTGGAATGAAGGCGGCGCGGGCGTTACCGTAGTAGAGCTGAAATGATTCCCGACGAAGTAGTCGACCAGGTTCGCGACGCCGCCGACATCGTGCAGATCGTCGGCGAGTACGTGAACCTGAAGCGCCAGGGCACCGACTTCCGTGGCCCGTGCCCGTTCCATCAGGGCACCCACCGGAATTTCTCGGTCTCCCCGAAGAAGCGGATGTACTACTGCTTCGTCTGCCACGAGGGCGGGGACGTCTTCCACTTCCTGCAGAAGCGCCTCGGAGTCGAGTGGCCATCCGCGGTGAAGATGGTCGGCGAAAAATCCGGTGTCGAAGTGCGCGAGGTGGACACACGACGCCAGGGCCCCGACCCGCGAGAGCCGCTCTGGGAAATCAACGCAACGGCCGGTTCGTACTTCCAGAAGATTCTCTGGGACGACCCGCTCGGTGAATCAGCGCGCGAGTACCTCAGTCAGCGCGATGTCTCCCGCGAAGTGGCGGATCAATTTGGAATCGGCTTCGCCCCGCGCGAGATCGGTTTGTTTCGCAACTACATGAACACGCTCGGCTTCGACGAAAAGCGCCTCGTAGATGCTGGACTTCTGGTGCCCGGCGAAGATGGGAGCGAGCCGCGTCCGCGCTTTCGCGGCCGGCTGATGTTCCCGATCCTCGATTCGATGGGGCGCAATATCGGCTTCGGCGGGAGACTGCTCGGACCGGGCGAGCCGAAGTACCTGAACTCACCCGAGTCGTCGGTTTTCTCCAAGGGGAAAACGCTCTACGGCCTGCATCTGGCGAAAAACGATGTTCGGCGCGAGGACAGGGTGCTTGTCGTCGAAGGGTACTTCGACGTCGTACGCCTCATGGCTGCAGGCGTTACGACAGTCGTCGCCGCAATGGGGACTGCACTAACCGACGCGCAGGCGGGGATGCTGCGGAAGCTCACGAAGAATGTTTTCCTGCTTTACGACAGCGACAAACCCGGGCTCAAGGCAACGTTCCGCTCCGGTGACGAGCTCCTGCGGCAGGGCGCATCGGTGCGCGTCGTGACGCTGCCCGAGGGCGAAGATCCGGATACCTTCGTCAAGGCTCACGGCGCGGCCGCGCTCGTCGCCCGATTGCGCGATGCGATCGACGTCTTCGACCGGAAGATTCAGCTCCTCGAGCGCGCGGGAATGTTCGCCGAACTGCACAAGAAACGCCGGGCGTTGGATCGGCTCCTGCCAACCGTGCGTGCGACGTCCGACGAGATCATGCGCGATCTCTACCTGTCACGTGCGGCCGAAGTTTCGGGTGTCGCGCGGGAAGTGCTCGAGCGCGAGCTTACCGGCAGAGGCGGGGCGGCCAACGCTCCCGTCGCGCCGACGCCGGCGCCGCGGATCTCGCCAGCCGCGCGCGTCAGACGCGGCGAGCGCCGCGCGCAGCATGGGGAACGCGGTGCTTCGGCCGAGCGCGAGATCGTTCGGGCGATGGTCACGATTCGCTCACGCGTCGAGCAGATCGCGGAGAAAATCGGGGCCGAGAGTTTCCGCGATCCCGTTTACCGCGCGATCTACAAAGCGCTGATCGCTGCCGATCCCGACGCGACAGTCGAGGAACTATCGGCGGGCCTGAACGAAGAAGCGATCGGCGTGCTCGAGGACATTCTCGCCGAGGGCGCGTTTCAGATGGATCCGGAGCGGACGATCAGCGACAGCCTTGCAACGCTGCGCGCACGTGACCTGGATCAGCGGGCCGCGGAGCTCGATCGAATCATTCCGCTGGTGGATGGCACGCAGAAGGACGAGCTGATCGCGGAGAAGGTCGCGATCAGAGATGAGTTGAAGGGTGGGAAGGGACCGGGGAACTTCAAGATGTTCAGACGAACGGGAGCACGATGATCATGACACGGAGAAGAAATGCACCAGGAAGTTGAAGCGCTGCTGGCGCTGCAGGAGGATGACCTGAAGATCCGCGAGATCGAGAGCCAGATGCGCGCTCTCGATCCGCAGCTGGCGGAGCTCGACAAGAGGCGGGATCACGTGGCGTCGGCGCTTGCACGCGCCGAAGTGCTCGTCCAGGCCGAGGAAAAGAAGCAGCGCGAGCTCCAGGCGAGATTGTCGCAGCACAAGACGATGCAGGAGCGGAATCTCCACCAGCTCGAGGATGTGAAGCGGATGCGCGAAGCCACCGCCGCTACGGCCCAGGTCGAATCGACGCGTCGCTTGATGGCGGAGGATGAGAGCGAGCTGGCAATTCTTGGTCGACGCATCGCCGAGATGCACGCGAGCGTCACAAACTCCAAACAGGCATTGGTCGCGATCGAGCACGAACAGGCGGAAGCACGACCCGACATTGCGGCCAAGCGCGCGGCGCTTCAGGCCCAGCTCGACGATGCGCAGAAAGATCGAAATGGCCGCGCCGTCGCGGTGTCGCGTCCCATGCTCGGGAAGTACGACAGGATCAGGGGCAAGCGGACGCAGGCACTGTATCCGCTACAAGGCGGATCGTGCGGAAACTGTGATACCGCGATTCCACTCCAGCGCCGCAACATCATGAGCGGAACGGGAGAGATCGAAGTGTGCGAGGCGTGCGGCGTGCTTCTCTACCCTGAGACCGCGTGAACAGCGTAGCATCCGCGCGCTGGATCCTGCCCACGCCGCCCGACGAAGAGGCGGTGAAGCAGTTGTCGGAAGCGCTTTCACTGCCGGAGGTCGTGAGTCGACTGCTCCTGATTCGGGGCTATGTCAGCGCCGAAGATGCCAAGCTTTTCCTCCGGCCAAAGCTCGATCGTCTCCACGATCCGCTGCAATTCCTGTCGATGGACAAGGCCGTCGAGCGCCTCGCGCGGGCAGTGCGCGATCAGGAGCTGGTGTTCATTCACGGCGACTATGACGTCGACGGAATCTGCTCCACGACGCTTCTCACGCGCGCGATTCGCGGGTTCGGTGGAAAGGCAATGCCTTTCATTCCGCGCCGGCTGGAGGACGGCTACGACCTAAGCGATGCGGGCGTGGACGCTGCGATCGAGGCCGGCGCCAGGGTCGTCGTCACCTGTGACTGCGGCACGAGTGCCGTTGCGCCGGTGGCGCGCCTCTGCAAGGCGGGGATCGATGTGATTGTGACGGACCATCATCTGCCGGGCGGAGATCTCCCCGATTGCCTCTCGGTGCTGAATCCGAAGCGTCCAGGTTGCGGATACCCCGACAAGGATCTCGCTGCGGTCGGCGTCGCATTCAAGCTCGCGCTCGCCCTCGCGCGCGCGCTCGGCAAAAACGAGAACTTCGTCTGGGGGATGCTGGACCTGGTCGCGCTCGCAACGGTGGCTGACGTCGCGCCGCTGAGAGGCGAGAACCGCGTCTTCGTCCGCTACGGCCTCAAGATGCTGTCGGAGACACACAACATCGGAATGCGCGCTCTGATCAGAGCGGCGGGATTGTCAGGCAAGCCTCTGACGGCGGGGCGAATTGGATTCATACTGGCACCCAGGCTGAACGCGGCGGGGAGGCTCGGCCACGCGATTCGCGGGGTCGAGCTCTTGCTCAGCGAAGACGAGCACCATGCTAATGTGATCGCGCGCGAGCTGGAGGAGCTGAACAATCGCCGGCAGGAGCTCGATCGCGCGACGCTCGAGCAGGCGCGCGACCGCGTGCTGCAGATGAATCTCGACGAAACGTTTGGCATCGTGCTCGCCGACGAAGCCTGGCATCCGGGAGTCATCGGAATCGTCGCGTCGCGCCTCGTCGAAGAGTTTGGGCGTCCGACTGTCCTGATCGGGCTCTCCGGAGATCAAGGGAAGGGGTCCGGCCGATCGATCTCGAAATTCGATCTGCACGGCGCGCTGGGCAAATCACGCGAGCACCTGCTGCGCTTCGGCGGGCACCGGGCGGCGGCAGGCGTGACGATCGCCCGCAACAAGGTCGACGCGTTCGCGGCGAGCTTCAACGACGTCGCGAAGTCGCTGCTCACACTCGAGGATCTTGTGCCGGAGATTCGCGTCGATCTCGAGGTCAGCATCGACGGCATGAATGAGCGGCTCGAATCGCTCTTCCGGCATTTCGAGCCATTCGGGATCGGCAATCCGTCGCCGGTGCTGCTCGCGCGAAATGTCATTCTGTCGCGGCCGCCCAAGCTGGTTGGCAAGGACGGGCTCAAGCTCGTTCTCGATACAGGTACGGGATCGCTCGAAGCTCTCGGCTGGGGATTCGGGCCGCGTGTTGCGGAGTTTCAGGCGGGAACGAGGGTGGACATCGCTTTCAGACTGGAGCGGGATGAGTACAGGGGCGAGAGCTACCTGCAAGCAAGGATTGCGGATGTCCGGGCTTCAACTGAACTGCGAACCGAACAATACCGGGCGGGGGCTTTGGGCGGAGCGGCCGGCGGGCGCGTGCTGCCCATCGATTCGCTTCTGGATCAGCCTTCAGCGCGCAGCCAGTCGGACGCGCGGCCGTAGCGCCGTTCTGAGATCGTGAGATCGATACAGCTGTGCGAATAGTGGCGGGCCGTTGGCGCGGGCGCCGCATAAGCGCGCCGAAGGGGACGTCGGTTCGCCCCACACTCGACAGCGTCCGCGAGGCCTGGATGAGCATCCTCCAGCTAGATCTTCCCGGCGCGCGCGTGCTCGATCTCTACTCTGGGTCTGGAGCCCTCGGCCTCGAGGCACTCTCTCGCGGCGCCCGGTCGGCCGATTTCGTCGAGAAGGATCCGCACAGTCTCCGTGCGCTGGAGGAGAACATCGCGACACTCGGCGCCGGCGATCTCGCGAACGTCGAGAGGAAGCCGGCCTTATCTTT
>DASXYR010000366.1:0-3894 GCA_036502385.1 Gemmatimonadaceae bacterium | reverse complement strand
CGAGACTGTTGTCGAGCATCAGCGCTTTGAGCTGCGCGCCCTTCGGGACTTTCGGGTCCGTCTCCGGCACTATCAGGAGGGCGTTGGCCTTCGCCATCGATGTGAGCGCTCCGGAGCTTTGATGCCCCGTCAAGCGCGCTGTCAATTCTCCATCCGGTTGGCGAGTCACAACCGCGCGCAGGAAGTGCGTGAGCTTCGCGCCGATCTTCACTTCTTCCTCGAGCGTCACCGCAACCGTCCGCCGAAAGAACGTCTGATATCCCTGCATTTTCCGGAGCGCGGGCCTGATGAAGAGCTCGAAGCTCACCATCGCTGATACCGGATTCCCCGATAAACCGAGCCATGGCACGTCCTTGAGCAGCCCGAACGCCAGCGGCGCGCCCGGTCTCATCTTCACCTTCCAGAATTTCTGTTTCCCACCCAACGATGCGAAGACGTCGCGCGTGTAATCCAGATCCCCAACTGATACGCCGGCCGAGGTGATGATGAGATCGGAGCCCGCCGCGGCATCGAGTTTTCGCTTGAGCGACGCCTTGGTGTCGCTCGCTATTCCGAGGTCATCTGGAATACCTCCGGCGACGCGCGTCAGCGCCTCCAGTGTATACGAGTTGGTGGAAACTATCCGGCGCGCCGCGATCACTTCGTCGAAATCATCGAGATCGACCAGCTCGTTGCCGGAGCTGATGATCGCAACTCTTGGCTGACTGAATACCTGAACCGTGGCGATTCCGCTGGACGCGAGCACGCCCAGCAGCGCGGGCTTGACTGGCGATCCACGCTTGCCGAGCAAATCCCCGCGCTGAAAATCCTCTCCCGCCTCTCTGACATTCTTCCACACGTCGCGGGCTTCCCTGATCTCGACCTTCTCGCTGCCGCCGTCGGTGTCCTCTTTCCTTATCACGGAGTCCGCACCGCCCGGTATCGGCGCGCCCGTCATAATGCGCATCGCTTCGCCGCGTTTGAGCGCCCGCGGCGCAAATTCACCTGCCGCAACAGTAGCGATGACGCGCAGGTGCACACGCTCGCCGCTCATCACGGGCGTGATGTCTGCCGAGCGGACGGCGTAGCCATCCATCGACGAGTTGCTCCATGGCGGCATCGTCACCGTCGCCGAGATGTCCTCGGCCAGAACGCGCCCGAGCGCCTGGCGAAGCGGGACGGCTTCAGGAGCGAGCGGTTTTATCTCCGAGAGAATTCGCTCGCTGGCTTCCGTTACCGTGAGCATCCGACGTCAGTGCTCGCGGTACGTCGCGAGCGCGATTGCAATCTGGTCGGCGACGTGCGTGACCACCGAACCGGGAGTGGTCGTGTTATTGGCAAGAATGCTGAAGATGAGTCGCTCTCCGTCAGCGGTGGTGACATACCCCGACAACGACCTTGCCTTCGAGAGCGTTCCCGTCTTGGCGTGAACATTTCCCTCGGCGGGGGTGCCCTTCATGCGCGTCTGGATCGTACCGTCGACGCCCGCGATGGGCATTGAGTTGTAATAAGTAGCGAATGCGGTATCGCTCTGGATCTTGTCCAGTACACGGACGATCGTCTCCGGCGTGAGCAGGTCCTGGTCCGAGAGTCCGCTCCCGTCGCGGATGACGAATCCATCGGGCTGCACTCCCCACGCGAGCAGCTGCTGCCCGACGATCTTCCGCGCGGTATCGGCGGTGCCGATACCTGCTCGCTCCAATCCAATCGTTCTCAGAAAAATCTCGGCGATCTGATTCTGCGAAGGCTTCATGAGCGCGGGGAGAATCTCGCGCAATGGAGGCGACATGAAGACGAACAGCGTATCCATCTTGAATGGAGTTGGAAGCACGCTGTCGCCCTTGACCCCGCCATCGAGTCGTATTCCCCTTCGAACGAGTCCGTCACGGAACGCTTCCAGATACGCCTTCGCGGGATTTTTCGCCGGGCCCGAGTACAAGCTGTCGCGAACCGTGTCGGGCGGCGGGCGAAGCGTTGTGGGCGCCATTCCCTCGTTGAAGATCAGCTCGTCTACACCTGCTCCGTAGTATTCGCCGAGGTCATCCCACTCCCAGCCGTAGCCGTAGATTGAATCGGGGAACGCGTTGCCCGTGCGGGCGAGTGAGCCGCTAATCTGCCTGATGCCGTGTGCGCGGACGGAATCGGCGAGCGCATCCATCACCGTCGTTGCCGTGCCGCGCATCTGATCGCTCACGCTCGGATCGCCGCGGCCAATGACGATCAGATTGCCGTCGAGAAGCGAGTCTCGCACCTCTCCGTCGCTCAGGAAAGTCGTTCGATACCTGTAATCGGGACCGAGCAGCGTCATCGCCGCCGCGCTGGTGATGATCTTCATGTTGGATGCCGGCATGAAGAGCTTGCCGGCGTTCTTGGAGTACAGCGTGTCGCCGGTGCGGGGATTCACGATGAGCACCCCCCACTGCCCGCTCCTGAATTCGGGCTGCGACGTCAGCGAATCGATCTCGTGCCGCAGATCGGCGCGGGGAGACGTCATCCGTGCAGTCTTCATGACCGTGACGCACGACGATAGCGCGAATGGCGCGGCGGCGACGAGAATCGCGCGCAGGGTGCTGCGTGCAAAAGATGATTTCACCTTCCCTTCTACTCCCCGCTGTAGGTTGCGCTGAGGCTGTCGTCTTCGCCGACTGTCACGCGCAGAACTTTCGCCGGCTTGGGTATCTCACGCTGCACGCGCTCGAATATGAATCGCGCCAGATTCTCACCGGTGGGGACGAGCTTGCCGTCCGCGAACTCGGGCACGTCGAGGTTGATGTTGCGGTGATCGAACCGCTGCTTCACCTGTCGGGTCAGAATGTCGTCGAGCAGTCCAAGATCGACCACGAATCCCGTGGTGGCGTCGATCGGTCCCCCGATCGTTACGTCGCACACGTAACTGTGGCCATGGAAGTTCGGCCACGCGCAGGCGCCGAATGTCGACGTGTTCTTCTCATCGCTCCACTCGGGGCGGCTGTATCGGTGCGCGGCTGAAAATGAGATGCGTCGGGTAAGAGAAGCGCTCGGCATGCTCTAATTTGCGCAATGCCGAGCGCTGGTGCCTCCCCCTGCCGCCGATTTTCCGGAGAGCGCGAATTTCTCCGGTCGAACCCTAAAGGTCGTCGCGGAGCTCGCTGGGCTCTGCGTCCATCCCGCTCAGCCCTTCGGGGGTTGGTTCGTCGGGAGGATTCCAGGGGATTCCGTCCTCGGTCGCCTTGGTCGGGTCGGTGGTCCCGAACAGCTCCGCGCGCATGTCTTCGCGGAGGTGCTCGGCTTCCGGGTCATCGTTGCTGGCCCGGTCGCCAAGCAACAGGCCTTCGCGCATCTCTTCGTCAGCCAGATGTTCGTCGATCGCAATCGGACTTTCTGCTCGCCTGATCGGGTCGATGAAGATGTCGTTGGTCACTCGCTTGATGCCGACCACATCTGTCACCACGTGCTCGACGACGCGAAGCTCTTCCTCGGTTCCGACGCGCCCGGACAGGATGACAGTCCCGTCTCGCACATTGACATCGACGTCTGCCGGATCGAACGCGATCTGCTCGTCGAGACGATCGCGGACAAGTGCGCGCAGCTCGCCGTCAGTTTGCTCATCGATCTCGTCGATGTCCTCGTAATCTCTTTCCACCGTTCCTCCGGGTCCGCCGTTGTCGGCGTTCAGGTTACCGGAAGATCAACAGAGACGCGCCGAGCGTGAGGGCTCGATTGTTCTTCCAGAAAGTGCGGGACTGATCCGGCGGGACTGCTGCTCCGTTGCCGGTGTTCACGTAGTAGTCGGGTGGATATTTCAGCTGGTACAGGAAATTGCTCCAATCCAGCGCCAACTGCAGCCTTCCGCCCGGCACGTAGTGCAGCCCGCCGCCAAATGAAAATGCAAACGGGGTGCCGAACTTGTACGGGTCATTGGCGACCGTGCACCCG
>DASXYR010000365.1:0-6265 GCA_036502385.1 Gemmatimonadaceae bacterium | reverse complement strand
GAGCTTTTCGTTCCGCAAAAGGACAAGGTGGATCTGCTCATCACCGACATTGTCATGCCCGGAATGAGTGGTCACGCGCTGGCGCAGAAGTGCTCCGCGCTGCGCGGCACGCTGAGAGTGCTATACCTCTCCGGATACACGCGGGATTCCCTGTTGAGCCAGCGGACATTCGACGAAGGGACGGAGTTTATCCAGAAGCCCTTTACCCGCCAAGGCATCGCCGATCATATCGAGCGCATTCTTGGATCCTGACAAGTATCAGGCAGAGTTTCAGGGAATCGCGGCAATCTCCTCGGGCGCAATCCCGTAATCGCGCAGCTTCCGATAAAGCGTGCGCTCCCCAATATCGAGCATCTCCGCCGCCTTCCTCCGATTCCCACGCGTATCCCTGAGCGCCGCCTCGATCGCTGCCCGCTCGATCTCGGCCATCGTCATTCCCGGCGCCAGCGTCACACTGCTCGGCGGCTCCGGCTGACCGGGCGGCTCGATCGCCCCGCTGATTCCCCCCGCGCCAAGCGCGGCGGGATGCACTTCGCCCACCCACGTCTGCCCGTTGTGCCGCTCGTCATCGAGCCGTCGCCGCAGCTCCTCCACCTGGAGCCGCAGCTCCAGCATGCTCCTCACCAGAAATTCCAGCTCCCTTCCCTCGGCGCCCACGGCTCCGCGCAATACTGGCCCGACGTGCACCGGTAGAAACCGCGCGGCGCCTCCTTCTCTGATCGAGCGCGGAATGTCGCTCGGCCCGATCTCCCTGCCCGGCGCCAGCACCACCATGCTCTCCACGAGATTCCGCAGCTCGCGCACGTTGCCCGGCCACGGATAACTCATGAGGATCTGCATCGCGTCCGCGGAGATGCCGTGGAACTGCCGGTCGTGCTGCTGCGAGAACTCCTTGATGAAGCGCCGCACCAGGAGCGGGATGTCCTCGGGTCTGTCTCTGAGCGGCGTGAGATAGATGCTGAGAACGTTGAGCCGATAGTAGAGATCCGGACGGAATCTTCCCTCCTCCACCGCATCCCGGAGCGGACGATTGGTCGCCGCCACCACTCGCACGTCGATTGGGATCTGCGTCGTCCCGCCCACACGCGTCAGCTTTCTCTCCTCGAGAACGCGCAGCAGCTTCACCTGCGTCGACGGCGGGATCTCGCCGATCTCGTCGAGAAAGAGCGTTCCTGTGTCAGCGAGCTCGAACCGTCCGATCCTCCGCTCCGTCGCCCCGGTGAACGATCCCTTCTCGTGCCCGAACAGCTCGCTCTCGATCAGCGTCTCCGGCAGCGCGCCCGCGTTCACCGCGATGAACGGCTTGCCACGGCGCGGACTGAGCCGGTGGATCGCCTGCGCCGCCAGCTCCTTTCCCGTTCCGCTCTCGCCCTCGATGATCACCGTGCTCGACACCGGCGCGATCTGTTCGATCTTGAGCAGCACTGCGTTGATCGGCTCCGACTGCCCGATCAATCCCGTCGCATCGGTGAGGCGCTTCCGATCCATCACGCGCCGCACCGCCAGGTACAATTCGTCGGTCGAGATCGGCTTCGTGAACACGTCGACGAACCCGATCATCCGCAGCTTCTCTCGCAGCTCCGGATCTTCGACATCGGCGAGGCCGATCAGCGCGGTGCCGTTCCACAGCTGGTCGCGCACGATCTGCTGCGTGCCGGGATCGCCGAGGCCGCCGGTGAGAACGATGAGATCGGGCTTGAAGCGCTTGATCTCTCCCCGTAAATCATCCAGCGGCGACACGACGGCGGTCTGATTCCCCGCTGCCTCGAGCTGCGCGTTGAGTCTTACCGCCGGCTCGACGTCCGTGAGGGTGACGAGAATTTTCATCGCGCCGTTCCGGAAACCGCCGCCGCCACGTGCTCGGTGATTCTTCCGCGCAGCACGTCGCACGCATGCTGCACGATTGGCGCTATTCCTTCGAGTGCATCGCGCACGCCGCTCGGCGAGCCGGGAAGATTCACGATCAGCGTCAGGCCGCGCACGCCCGCTACTCCACGTCCGAGGGCAGCGCGCGGGAAGTTCGCGAGCGAGAGCCCGCGAATTCGCTCGGCGATTCCTTCGGCCTCGCGATCGATCACGGCGCGCGTCGCCTCCGGCGTGACATCGCGCGGCGACAAGCCAGTTCCTCCGGTCGTCAGCACGAGCTCCGCATCATCGACGTCGGCAGCGCGGATGAGCGCGCGCACGATCTCCACCGTCTCGTCGGCGCACGCGGTGGCCGAGACGATCTCGTGCTTCGCCGCGCGCGCCCAATCGGTGATGAGTGCGCCGGAAGCGTCAACGCGCTCTCCTCGCGAGACTGAGTCGGACACGGTTATGACGGCTACTCGCATATGCGAATCCAGGCGCTCCGACGCGTCGCGTTCTAGAGTCGGCTGCCGTTCTTGTAAAACGGCATCTTCTGCACGACGCCGGGCACGCGTTTGCCACGGATCTCGATCTCCAGCGCCGAGCCTTCCACCGCCGCTTCCGGCGGCACGTATGCGGTCCCAATCGGAATCCCCAGCGTCGGACTCATCGTTCCGCTCCGCACTTCCCCACTCGGCTCGCCATTCACGAACACGGGATACCCGTGCCGCGGAAACGATCGCTCCGGCGTCGTGAATCCAACCAGCTTGCGCTTGAGGCCCTGCTCTTTCTGCTTCTGGAGCGCGTCGCGTCCGACGAAATCTCCCTTCTTCATTTTCACCAGCCAGCCAAGGCCTGCCTCGAGCGGAGTCGTGGTATCGTCGAGATCGTTGCCGTAGAGCGCCATCCCCATCTCCAGTCGCAGCGAATCGCGCGCGCCGAGCCCGGCGGGAGTGACTTCACCAGAGGCGGTGAGCGCTCTCCAGATCGTTTCCGCATCGCCGGCATCGACGTACAGCTCGAATCCATCTTCGCCGGTGTAGCCGGTGCGCGAGAGATAAGCGTCGGCGCCGGCGACTTTGCCGAACCGGTGCTCGTAATACTTGATCCGTGAGAGGTCCGTGTCGGTATGCTGCTGGAGAATTCGCGCGGCGTCTGGGCCCTGGAGCGCGAGCAGCGCGACATCTTCGCTTATGTTCTCCAGCGTCGCTCCGGGAAACTTCGGTAGGAAGCGCGAGATGTGAGCGAAATCCTTGTCGATGTTGGAGCCATTCACGACCATGATCACGCGATCTTCGGAGCGGTAGACGAGGCAGTCGTCCACGATCGTCCCATCCTCGCGCAGAATCGTCGAGTAGTGCGCCTGGCCGGGCTCGAGTGCAGCGACGTCGTTGGTCGTGACGTAGCTCACGAATTCGACGGCTTGTGCCCCGCGAACCATGAACTCGCCCATGTGACTGACGTCGAACAGCCCCGCCTTTTCGCGCACCGCCTTGTGCTCGGCCGTGATTCCCGTTGGGTACTGGACGGGCATCTCGAAGCCGGCAAACGGGACTATCTTGGCCCCGAGGGCGGCGTGAATGCCGTACAGGGGCGTCCTCTTGAGGGAGGCTATTGTGGCTGCTTCAGGCATTCTGAAGGGTTCCAGTGGGGGACTGGTCCCAATATGCGCGAAGCGCCCCTCGATTTCGAGGGGCGCCGTGACAATTTGGCAGAAAAGCGCGAAAAGCTCTGCCTAATCCATCAATTCCGCTCCGGTGATCTCTCTTACGTCCCCAACGGAGGGGCGGGAGCCGGTCACCATTCCCTTCAGGACCTCGAAGAGGACAATGGGCCTGGACTTGTTCACCTTCATATAGGATGCAAACTCGGCCTCGACCATGATCAGGGCGATTCGTGGATCTGTGGGGCCACCGTCGCGCTCACCGCCCTCGTCGCCGAACCACTTCTTCCAGTCTTCCTTGTAGAGTTGGCGGATCCTCGCCCTGTTCCGCGATACGTGCGCGACGCCGGAGACGGACACCCACTCGTGCGACCTGTTGTTGTAATAGGCGCAGTTGACGTGCGGATCGAGCGCGAGCTCGTCCAGCTTGTGTGTCGTCGCGTCCGTGACGAACCAGAGATCGCATCCTTCGATTCGGTCCTGCGTCGCCATCGGGCGCGAGATGAGCTGACCGTTGGGCCGGCGCGTCGTGAACATCGCCGTCTCGATCCCCTCGATCAGATCGTAGAGCTCATCGATCTTTTTGGAATTCTGCATGCCCTTTTCGAGTGCAGAAGACGTGCCCGTTTATGACCGCTTTTGCCCCCGTGCGCCGCGCGGAGGGAAAAAAAACGGGGCGCATTTTATTGCGCCCCGCTTTACTGCTCAGAACTTCAGCTCGCTACTTCATTGCCGCTATCACCCTTGATGCCGTAGCGCTGGTGCCGGGGATAGTCGCCGGGTTGCAGCCCAGCGCTCCCATAATGTCGGCTGCGGCTGCGGTCATTGTCTCCACATCCTGCGGACTGATGCTCTTCTTCGACAGCAGGTTGAGGAAGACGCTCATCTTCTGACACGCGTTGCCCTGCTCACTCGCCGCGGAATTGAGCTGGTTGATGAGCGGGTTGGCGGTTCCATTCGAGAGGGTGAGCTGCTCCCTGATCATGTCCGTAAGGGCAGCGATCTGTTCCTTCGCCCCCACGACGATCACGGAGAACGACTTCGAGCTGGTGTTGCCAGCCGCATCGCCCGCGGTGCAAAGGACGTTGGTGGTACCAACCGGGAACACGCTACCCGACGCGGGCTCGCATGAAAGCGAAGTGACCTTCACGTTGTCTGTGACGTTGGTGCCAAAGCTTACCACGGCACCAGCAGGACTGGTGGCGTTCAACCTGAGATCAGACGATGCGCTCGGGCCAAAGCTCGGCGCCGCGACGAAGACGGGCGCCTCGACATCGAGCACGGTCACGCTTTGCGTCGCCGACGACGCATTGCCCGCCGCGTCGGTCGCCGTCCACGTGATTGTCGTGATGCCTACCGGATACGGAGCGTCGATCGCGCGCCCGTCGCTGCGGACACTCGACACATTCACATCGCCGCAGTTGTCGGCGACAACCGGCGAGCCGACGGCGACAACCGCCGTGGCGAGACCAGGATCGTTGCCCTTGGTGATGCTCTCGGGCGCGCTGATCGACGGCTTCTCGACGTCCTTGACGCTGACGAGAGAGAATCGGATCGCGTCCTGCGAAAGGCTGATGTTGCTAAAGAATGTGCTCACCCGCGGGACCCAGCTGCCATTAAACGGAACCTGGATGCTGTCGTATTTCGCTTCAGTCCCGCTGGCGTTCTCGATGCCCTGCGTCCAGCGATTGCCGCTGTTCGAGATGGTCATCGACTGGGTATTGACAGTGATATCGTTCGAGCCTTCCTCCAGCACGAGCTGGGACATCAGCTTGCCGGTCGAATGGTACTCCGGGACGCCGTTGAACTGGAGAATGAAGTGGCGATTGGGAGCCGTTCCACGCGTCTCGTAGCTGATGCCGGCTGGTACGGCCTGGGGCGACCAGTCCATCCACGCGAACGCGATGAGGTTCGTCGGATTGGCCGTCGACGGAATCACAGCGCCGCGATAGAAACCATCGCGATCCTGGACCGCGGGGCCAAAAGTCACGAATCCGTTCGAGTACACGTTCAGCTTGTCGTAGCTGGTCCCGTGAAAGCTGAAGCTGAATCCAACGGGGACGTCCACGAGAATACCGTCGTCATACACTGGCGACGGCACGATGCTGGGCGACGCTTCCCAATTGAAGGGAACCCTCGACTCCGTGTATCCGGCAAACGCGCTCGCGCCGCCGCCGCAGGCCGCAAGTGAAGCGTGCGCGGCGGGTGTAGCGATAACGCTGGCCGATAGGCGGGGGGTGCTCAGCAGGCTCGCTTCACCCTGAGTGAAGCTGTTCGCCGCATACTGCGCAGACAGCGCCTGCTTGAGCGAGTCTGGAACGACTATCTCGATGGAGCGAACGCCGTCCTGAAGCCCTTTGGCCGGGGACAAGTTATCCGAGCAAGCCACCAGCGTCGCCAGGGCCAGGACACCGGCGAAGGCCGCTTTTAGGGGGCTTAACGAGGCAACAAACAGGGTAGAACGGCGCATGTAACTCTCATAGTGAGGGTTACCCATAAGACGACCATCCTGCCCAAGCTCAACAGGAGTTAAGGCCCACCAGGCGGCCGTAACCCCTTCTCACAGACTAGATTGGAAAGCCAGATTTGTGATCGGGCTGGCGCCTTTTTAGAGCTTTTCCCCACCCATCAGAACGGCCATGATTGCCTTCTGGATGTGGAGGCGGTTTTCGGCCTCGTCCCACACTCTGCTCTGGGGTCCGTCGATCACATCGGCGGTCACCTCTTCGCCGCGATGGGCGGGAAGGCAGTGAA
>DASXYR010000364.1:0-4389 GCA_036502385.1 Gemmatimonadaceae bacterium | reverse complement strand
CACCTTCCGCGCTCCGGCCCTGCGGATTTTTCCGTCCGCACGCGCAGATCACCAGCGTTATCAAGATCGTCGCCCCTTTCATCGTCGTCTTTTTCACCTCGAGTGCTATCCTCATTCCAGTACGTTCCTCCCGTGCCGCCACTTCTCTAAGGAAGTGGCGCTATTGGCAGAACCGGTCCAATTGCCGCCGAGACACCTTTTTGCATTGTCCAGGAAAACGCGCTCCCATTTCGGTAGCTCGTCGCCGGCTTTGGGAAGACTTGAGGGAAGGCGCGTGATCGCGCCTGTTGTCAGGTCTCGCACGCGCGGATGGTCGGCAACGTGCGAGCGATGGACTTCAGTCCAGAAGCTGAAAGCTGCGCAAGGGATGTGACACGATTTCGTGTTCTGAGCTGCAAGTTGCGCCGGCGCCGCGATGCTGAGGGCGAGGACAACCCGGTGCAAAATTGTTCGACGGCGGCTTGAGTTATCCATTTGACAATCCACCTCCGCGCCGCGAACGTGCCGAAAGCGGCAGAGCTTCCGCAGGTGGCGGAATACCGCGACAGCGCTCGAGAAGCTTTCGATTGGGACCTGCCAACCCCCAACCCGCTTCCCGAGGTGCGGGAATGATGAGGCCGCGCAATGAAATCTCGCCCGACCCTGCTCCCCATCCGGGAATACGTGCAGTCCTCTTTCTCAGACGGAGCCGCGAGTTGCTCGAGAGGATGGGCTGCGGAGATACTGCATTTGCCGGAGAGTCCGGTCGGATGCGGTGACGGATGGACACTTCGCTATGGGGCGACGGCTTAAACCAGACAATTCTCGGGCGGAGCGGCGAGAGCGAGTTTGCCTGAGCAGTCGCGCTCGCGAACGGACAGGCAGCGGTGAGGAGCATCGCAATCGCAGGGATCACGAGGTGATGGCGTGACGAGCGCCCTTCACCAGGTCGTCGGTATGTCGGCCGAGCTTGTTTCTCGAGCAGCAATGGCGTGTCTCCGTAAAGAGCCTGCGTCGGAGCCGCGAGGCCGCCAACATTGGCGGCGGCGTGACATCGCAGCGATAGGCATTGCAACGCCGGTGCCGCAGTGCGCGAACATCGACGAAGCGCCCAGTTGTCCGACTGGCACAACTCGGAACGGACCTTGCGATTATTCCAACATCTCACAGACAACACGAACTCAAAGCTGTGCGTCGACCAATTCTATTCCTGTTGCTCGCCGGGGGGCTCGCCTGCACACGTGGTGAAGCTGCGCGCAAAAGCCCAACTGGTTCGGCCGCAACAATAGACATTCCTGCCGCGGAGAAAGAACGAGCCGCCGCGCTCGGCGACGCGCGACAGTGGCCGGAGTACGGGCGCGACTTCACCAACCAGCGCTACTCGCCGCTCGATCAGATCACCGCCGCCAACGTCGGCCAGCTCGAGCTGGCGTGGGTGCATCACTCCGGCATCCCGAACGCGTCGGAAACCAATCCAATAGTTCTCGGCGGCACGATGTACTTCACCACCGCGCTGAATCACGTCATCGCGCTCGATGCGCGCACCGGCGCGAAGAAGTGGGAATACGCCTACGATTACAGCGGCCGCACCACCGCCGATTGCTGCGCGACGAACAACAAAGGCCCCGCGCTTTACGGCGGCCGCGTTTTCATGGAGACGGTGGACGCGCGCCTCGTCGCGCTCGATGCCGGCAACGGCCACGAGCTATGGCGCGCAACCGTCGGCGACAACAACAAAGGCTACCACATGACCGGCGCGCCGTTCGTCCTCGACGGACGCGTCATCGTGGGAGTCAGCGGCGGCGAGCAGGGGTGCCGCTGTTATGTCGACGCGTACGATGTGAACGATGGCCATCGTCTCTGGCGCTTTTACACGGTGCCTTCACCCGCGGAAGGTGGATGGTGGGGCAAATGGCGCGCGACGGACGAGTGGGGAATGTCGTTCCACCGCGACATCAATAGAGAGAAAGCCGACAGCGCGAAATATCCGGACAGCTGGATGCACGGCGGCGCGCCGATGTGGCACCATCCCGCCTACGATCCGCAAACGGGGCTCATCTATCTCAACGTCGGCAACCCGGCGCCCGACATGGACGGCGGTATTCGTCCCGGCGACAACCTTTACTCCGATGCGATCGTCGCCGTCGATCCCAAGGTCGGAAAAGTGAAGTGGTACTATCAGGAAGTCGCGCACGATGTCTGGGATTACGACGCGACAACGCCTCCCGTGCTCGTGGATGTTCCCGACGGCGCGGGTCGCATGGTGAAGGCGGTCGCCGAAGCAGGAAAGAATGGATTCGTATACGTCGTCGATCGCGCGACCGGAATACCGATTCGCAAGAGCGCGCAGTTCGTCCCGTTCCTCAACTACATGCAGATCCCGGACAGCAACGGCGTCGTCATCGCGCCCGGGACTCTCGGCGGATCGGATTGGAGTCCGACTGCCTACGACGCGCGCACGCATTACCTGTTCGTCGATGGCAGCTTTCAGCCGTTCAAGTACTGGATGAAACACGAGGAGCTGAGGGAGCCCGCGCAGTGGTGGGGCGGAATCGTCGCCGCCGCGCCGACCGGCGCGTACGGTCTCGTCAGCGCAATCGACCTCGGCACCGGCAAGATCGTCTGGCAAACCAGATTTCCCAAACCGATGATCAGCGGATTGATGGTGACGGCGGGCGGTGTGGTTTTTACGGGCAGCTCCGACAAGCATTTCGTCGCGCTCGACGCCGCGTCGGGACGCCAGTTGTGGAGCTTCGCTACCGACGCCGGCGTCAACGCGCCACCGATCACCTATGAGATCGATGGCGTGCAATACGTCGCCGTGGCTGCGACGGGTCTCCAGACACTGAACACTCCGCGCGGCGACGAAATGCTCGTGTTCTCGCTGCCGACGAGACCGAGCCAATGATTCGCTCAGTTGCGATTGCGGCGACGCTGATAACGTGCGCGGCAGTCACTCTATCGGCACAGGCGGCGCACCCGCAGAAGACCGGCAATGAGTCGTCGGCAAAGAACCACGACGATCTGCAGCCGCCGACTTTGCCGGCGCTGCCACCTGGCATGACGATCCAGACGATAATCCAGGGCGACAGCATCTATCACGGCCCGGGGAATTGTGCCGCGTGTCACGGCATCGAAGCGCAGGGACTGCCAGCCGCCGGCGATGCATTGACGGTCGGACTCAACTACGCGCAGCCGAAATGGGAGTCGATCGATTCGTTGATCTACCGCGGCATTCCGGAAGCGTTGACGCGGAGTCCCATGCAGATGCCACCGCGGGGTGGCCGGTCGGATCTCACAGCCGAACAGGTACGCCTCGTGGCCGCCTATATCTGGGCGATCAGTCAGACGCGCGGCGAGCCATGGCCGGGCGGACACAAATCGCATCTCGCAATGACTCCGTCGGGAATCGAGGCGCCATCGACCGACATCAGGACGCGCGCCAGCCAGGATTCACTCCCCAAACGCAAATGAGCAAAGCTCGGTCATCTGCCTGGCGACGTTCGATGGTCCTCGCGCTCTCTCTGCTCGGCGTGACATCCACGCTGGCATGCCGGGAAGCCAATGCCCGCCCTGTAGAGGGAGGCGATGCTAATCGCGGCAAGGTGGCAATCCGGGAATATGGGTGCGGCTCCTGCCACACGATTCCGGGAGTCACCGGAGCTAACGGATTGGTGGGACCGCCGCTCTCCAGCTGGAGCGAGCGAGTCTACATCGCCGGGTATGTTCCCAACACCACGGATTTTCTGATCCGCTGGATCGAAGTCCCGCGTGCGATCAAGCCGATGACTGCCATGCCGAACCTGGCGGTTCCGGAAAGCGACGCGCGGGATATTGCCGCCTACCTTTACACGCTTCACTGATTCCAGGAAGTAGCTCATCCCGCATTCGGCATCGTGGCTGGAATCCCCCAGAAGTGGGGGATCAGATCTCAGGCGCCTCCTCGAACAGCATTGCGGCCTCGGTGTACCCAAGCTCCTTATTGAGCGCAGACAGCGCGGTCGCGAGCTGTCGGACCTTCTCGTCGGGGACGCGCTCGAGTGCACGCATCAGCGTCGAAGTCGGCGACCGCGGGGCACGCGCCAGAATTGACCGGCCACGGGCGGTGAGCTGGGTTTGGCTGCGCCGTCGATCTTCACGCGATGGCGAGCGCTTGACGAATCCGGCAGCCGCCAGACGATGGACGACCACCGAGACGGAGCTCCGATCGGTGAGCGTACGCGCCGAGAGATCGGCAATCGAGCTCGCCGCTCCTTCTTCCGCCAGTTTTTCGAGCATGAACAGCTGCGCGGCGCTGAGTCCCGTCGCCCGCTCGGCCTCGCGCGCCGCGAGCCGCAAGCCACGCTCCAGCCGCCGTACGCCGGACAGCACGTCTGCCTTCGATTGCGAGCGGGCGCGTCCCTGAGTGTT
>DASXYR010000363.1:0-9096 GCA_036502385.1 Gemmatimonadaceae bacterium | reverse complement strand
CAAGGAATCGAACAGACGGGCTTATCTGTCGGCTGCCGAACCGCTGACGGACAGGCATCGGTTCTATCCGATCCCGGCCGCTCAGATCGATTTGAGCAAGGTCGCCGGTGTGTCTGCCCTGAAGCAGAATCCTGGCTGGGGCGGTTGAAACAGCAGTAACTCAAAAAGCACCGGTACTTCGGTCCCGGTGCTTTTTTTTTGCCATTCGACGGCTCGCGGTTGTCGCTATGGCTGTCTGATCGTGAATGCCTGAACGGAATCTCCGCCGTTGGCGACGACCACAACCTTGCCGGCAGGCGTGTTGAGAAGTGTCAAACCCGAGACGTTGAGCGGCGCCAGAAAGCCGCTCTTGTACGCCGAGACGGGCGTGAAATGTCCCTTCCCATCACCTCTCAGCCAGAGGCCGTTCGCCGCGTCAACCCTCGGAGTGTTCGGTTCTGACTCGTAGAGGTTTCCCGCCACGGTCAGATCCAGGTTTCCGTCACCGTCTACATCCTGAACAACGATTCCCTTTATCGGAGCGATCTGCGCCAGATTCGGGAGTGGCGTGGCGGTGAACACGCCCGCTCCCGCATTGTGCAGGAAGACGCTCGCGAACGTATCGGTCTGATAGTGGAGCGCCCGCTGCAGGTCGGCGGGGGAGAACATCTGCTGGATCGATGCGTTAGCAAACGAGCCGTACGTCGGGAACTTGATGCCGAGCGGATATATCTCCCGCGCGACGGGTACCGCGCCGCCCACAGGGTATCCCGTGCCGTCGATCACTTCCGTGACGACGAGATCCGTTCTGCGGTTGCCGGTGAAATCGGCGGCGTAGATCCCGAACGGGGCGGCGGTGGACGTCGTGTAGGAGTAGTTCAGGCCCAGGTTGCCCGCGACGATGTCGGGACGCCCGTCATGGTCGAAATCACCCACGGCCAGGCTGTACCACCACCCGCGCATCGGAGGAAGCTTGGTCGAGGCGGTGACGTCGCGCAGTCGCGCTCCATCGTTTCGATAGAACTTGATCGGCATCCAATCCCCTGCGGTGACGAGATCGAGACGCCCATCGCCATCGAAATCCACCCAGACGGCGTCGGTGACCATTCCGCCGGGATTCACCAACTCTGGTGCGACCTGTTCGGTGACGTCGGTGAAATGCCCGCCGTCGTTGCGCAGGATATAGCTCCTCGTGGGGTATGGATAGTTGCGAGGAGTGAGGCGTCCGGCGACGAAGAGATCCGGCTTGCCATCGCCGTTGAAATCGCCCGCACGCACGGTTGCCGTGCTCGTGAGCATGATTGGAAGTGCCTGGGCGTCCCTGACGTACCTCCCGCCTCCTTTATTGATGTAGAGGCGATCCTGGAGCAAAGGCGACGACGGCACGAGCTGGTATCCGCCGCTCGCGACGTAAAGATCCGGCAGCCCGTCGCCATTGGCGTCGAGGAACGCGGCGCCCCAATCATCGTAGTCCTTGTCCGCTGCCCACGGCTGGCCCTGCGTCGACGCGACAAAGCTCCCATCCTTCTTCTGAATGAGCAGCTGCCCGGCAACACCATTGCCGCCCCCGATGTAGAGATCGTCAAGCCCGTCGCCGTTTACATCCCCAACGGCGACGGCGGGGCCGTGAACGGAAATCATGTACGGAAGCAGCCCTTGAACGCCGTAGTCCACCTGCGCTGGAGCTGGTTGCTTGTACGCCAGTCCGTGCTTCGTGTCCACCGGCTCGAACCACGCGTTCGGACTCGGCTCAGCAAGTCGAGTGTAGGGGCGCGTCTCGGTCGCGTCCGTCTGCTTCACCGTCAGCAGCGTATCGACAGCAAGGTTGGTGAGGAGCTGATACCGGCCGTCCGGCCAGTGCACTTCGAGGCTGTCCACCCGACGCGCTGAGCCGACTCCGAAGTACACGCGATCGTCCATAGTGGACATGTAGCCACGATATGGCGAGTAGTACGCGTATTGCTTCCGTCCTGCCGCGGTGAGAGTCAGACTCGATCCAATCCCCCCGGAGAGAGGGCGGGGGGGCTCGCCCTCGAGCTTTATCTCCAGGTAGTGATGCGCGTCGTCGACGGGCGCGATATTGTGGTAAATGATTGCCGGCCCGTCGATGTTGTTGACGACGAGATCGAGCCGGCCATCGTTGTCGAGATCTCCGTACGCGGCCCCGTAGGAAAAGCTCGGGCGCTCGGCTCCCCAATTTTTTGTCTCGTCGGTGAACGTCAGGTCCCCGGCATTGCGAAAGAAATAATTCGACGCGTCGTAAGGGTAGAGTCTGTCGAAGATCTCCTTCTGCGCGCGACGCGTTGCGGCGGAGTCCCGTCCCCTCCCGGCCGACGACATCGCATTTTGATAGTCGAAGTCAATGACGGCTTTGGGATAGCCATTGCTGATGAAGATGTCCTTGCGGCCATCGTTGTCGAAATCGGCGAAGAGCGCGCTCCAGCTCCAGTCTGTCGCCGCCACCCCCGCGAGGTGAGCGACGTCGCTGAAGATCACATCGCCATTCTTCGTGACGCCGTTGCTCAGCTGCAGCGAGTTGGCGGTGTAATCATCGCGAAAGCCTCTCGCGCGGGAGTCGGCCAGGCCGCTGTAGGTGAGCATGCCGCTCATCATCTTGCGCTGGCTGAGGGAGCGGGGGAGCATGTCCACCTGGAGAATGTCGGGCCAACCGTCGTCGTTGAAATCGGCGATGTCAACGCCCATCCCGGCGAAGCTCGCGTGCTTGAG
Source organism: Gemmatimonadaceae bacterium (assembly GCA_036502385.1). Classification (GTDB taxonomy): domain Bacteria; phylum Gemmatimonadota; class Gemmatimonadetes; order Gemmatimonadales; family Gemmatimonadaceae; genus UBA4720. The sequence continues at coordinate 6,390 of DASXYR010000363.1, read as the reverse complement.
CCACTCACCGCGCTTGTTGGTGAACGTGCCGTTCCCATTGTTGATGTAGAGCACGTCGTTGGGAGCGATGTCGTTCGACACGTAGATGTCGGGCCAGCCATCACCATTGAGATCACCGACCGCGACACCCAATCCATAGCCCGCATCGCGGAGGATGCCAGCCTCCGCCGACGCATTGGTGAACTTGCCGTGACAGTCGTTCCGATAGAGCTCGTTGTAGCTGTCGGGGGTGGTGCCACGGATGCCAGCCGGAGCGCCGGACACCTGGCCACGCGAGAAATCGCGCGGAGAATTATTGAGAAGAAACAGATCGAGGCAACCGTCGTGGTTGTAGTCGAGAAAAACCGCGTGCGTCGTAAAGCCGGTATCCGCAATCCCGTACTGTGCAGCCGCTTCGGTGAAAGTGCGATTGCGGTTGTTGATGAAGAGCAGGTTTGCCCTCTGGGCGGCTTTCGACCATTCGGGCCCCGAGACGGATACGTAGATGTCCAGGTAGCCATCGTTGTTGATGTCGACCATGGTGACACCGGTGGCCCAACGGTTCGTCTTGACGCCCGCTCGCTCGGTGATGTCGTCGAACCGCATGTGCCCCTTGTTCAGGTACAGGCGGCTCGACACCATGTTTCCGGAGAAGAACATGTCCGGCAGTCCGTCGTTATCGATGTCGCCGATGGCGGCGCCGGCGCCGTTGTACAAATAGGCGTCCGTCCGGACATTGAGGGAGTCGTTCGTGGTGATCGTGTTCGCGAACGTGACTCCGGTCTCGCTGGGGCTCAGGAGCTCGAAGACCGCGCCTTTATTGCTCTTGTCACAGGCAGAGAGCGCGAGAAATGCCAGGACGAGTCCAGCAAGTCGCGAATAGCGCAGGATTTCGGCTCGGCGGGTGCTCCTCGCCGTCTCGGGGGTTACAACCAACGCCTTACTCTCGCGCCGTAGTTCGCGTATGCATCGCCAAAGGCGTCCTGCAGATGCCGCTCCTCTACCGGAATGACTATGAAGTTTATGTACGCCAGCATCACCGGCAGCACGATCACCGGCCAGATTTCAGCGCGCGTTCCCGCCACGCCCAGATAGACGAGGGTCAACCCAACGTACATCGGATTCCTGGTGAAGCGGTATGGTCCGGACGTCACCAGGCTCGTCGGCGTCTCGAACGGAATCGTCGTCGTGCTCCGCTTCCTGAAGATCCCGAGCGCCGAGAATGCGACAGCAACCCCGATGACGACAAGGATGAGACCTGCAATCAGAACGGCGCGAACGATTTCTGGCGACCGAATCGGGATTGGCAGGTAAAGCTGCACCACGAAGCCGATGAGGTACGCGAGCATGAATACCCAGGGCACCGGTAGACGCATCACGGGATTGATGCGAACGCCGTTCTTTTCTTGGTCGGGCATCGATTGGGTGCGTTGAGTGAGCAGGAGAATCTGAGTCGCGTGCAATAGCGGCGCTACATCACCGGAGGTATTTTTTTTCCATGAGCCATACAGTTCCAATCTCCCGCGTCATCAACCTGATTTCAGACGAGACTCAGCGCCTCTGGTCGGTCGACGAGGCACAGGTGAAGCGCTGGCTGCTGGCCGGCGATACAGAAGCGGTGTTGGGCGTCGACGGATCCTTCGCGCTCGTGGCGCAGGAGGGAGAGCGCATCGTTCTGGCGCGAAGTCTCGACCGTCCGATGCGCTATTTCCTCGCAAAGTCTACCGATGGACCGGTGCTGATGGTGGCGGAGCGGATCGACGAGATCGCGGAGGAGCTCGCGCGTCATGGATGGTCGGCTCAGTTCCACCCCAGCTATACGCGCATGGTTCCCGCACACCATGTCACAACACTGCGCCTGGTGGGCTGCCCCGATCCGAATCCCGTGCACCGGCGCTTTTTCGAGCCGCCACGCGCCACTCTCACTACCGATCTGGATCTGATTGGCGGGCAATACGTGGAGTCGGTCTACGCCGAGCTTCGGAAGTGGCTCGCAGCGCAGGACCCGACGGCGCCCATCGGCGTTCCGTTTTCGGGAGGCATCGACAGCGGCGCGATCCTGCTTTGCCTGTACAAGCTGCTTCTGGACGAAGGACAGTCGCCCGCGCGGCTGAAGGCGTTCACGCTGTCCGTCGACGGGGAAGGGGAAGACGCGCGGCAGGCGCACGAGTTCCTGAGTCGGACTCATCTGGAGATGCTCGGCGAGATCATCGACGTCGGTTCGGATTCTCTGGATCCATTGCGCGCGGTGTCGGTGATCGAGGACTACAAGCCCCTCGACGTCGAATGCGCCACGGTGAATCTTGCCCTCCTCGCGAACATTCGCGAACGGTATCCGGACTGGCGCCTCCTTGTGGATGGCGATGGCGGCGACGAGAACCTCAAGGACTATCCCATCGAGGAAAACAGCGAGCTCACGATCCGGAGCGTTGTCAACAATCGCATGCTGTATCAGGAAGGGTGGGGCGTCGATTCCATCAAGCATTCGCTGACATATTCTGGCGGGTACAGCCGCGGCTGCGTACGGAGCTACGCCTGTGCGCGCCAATACGGTTTCGAAGGTTTCAGCCCCTATACCCGGCCGCCGGTTATCGCAGTGGCCGAGGCTATTCCATTTGCCGAGCTCACGAAAGGCTCGCATGAGCGACTCTATGCGCTGAAGGGAGAGATCGTTGCACGTGGCATTCGATCGGTACTGGGTCTCGAGATGCCGATTTTTCCCAAGCGGCGGTTCCAGCACGGCTCGGTGTCTGCGACGAAGGCTGCCAGGCTGTTCCCACAGGATGAGGCGAGTTACCGAGGCCACTTCGAGACGCTGCACGCCGCTGCAGTGTGAGTCCGTCCGCGGCTGACCGACGGATACGGAGTCTCCGCCCGCCAAAGCATCGATTCGATCCGTACTCCGCGCACGGCGCCACAGTCGAAAGCGAGCGCCGTCCCGATGGCCGAATCGAGCGCGCGCTGACGGTATTTCTTGCCGGCGCGGAATGTCCATTCACCTGTTCGTTCTGCGATCTCTGGCGATGGACCGTGGATGGACCTACCGAGCCCGGTGCGCTGATAAAGCAGTTGAGACCCGTTCTCGATTCACTCGAGGGTCCGACGCCGGATCGATTGAAGCTTTATAACGCCAGCAATTTTTTCGACTCGCGTAGCGTCCCGCCGGACGACATTCCCGAGATCGCGAGGATTTCAGCGAGCTTTGGCGCGATCACCGTCGAGTCTCACGCAAACACCATTGGTCCGTCGACACTCGCTTTTGCGCGGCAAGTTCCGGCAAGCCTCGAAGTCGCTGTCGGACTCGAGACAATCCATCCCGTCGCCACTACGCAGCTGAACAAGCGGCTCGATCTGGCGCGATTCGATCGCGCGGCCGCGTTTCTCGCGGAGAACGGGATCGATCTCCGCGTTTTCGTGCTCCTCGGCGCACCCTACGTTGAGGCGGACGAATCGGTGGCGTGGACGGTGCGCACCGTCGAGTATGCAGTGGCGCGCGGAGCTTCGATCGTGTCGATCATTCCCGTGCGGGGAGGAAATGGGGAGCTGGAGAGTCTCGAGGTGTTGGGACATTTCACGCCTCCGACGCTGTCGCAGCTGGAAGACGCGCTCGACGCCTGCTTGCATCTCAAGAGCGCTGTCGTCACGGCCGACGTCTGGGATGCGGAGCGGTTGGTCGCGTGCGGGCACTGCAAGCCGAAGCGGATCGAGCGCCTTCGGGTGGTGAACCTGACCGGACGCGAGCAGCAGCGGATAACCTGCGAATTGTGCACCGCGTGAAGGAGTCGTGCGAGGTCGCCATCGTCGGAAGCGGGTTCGCGGGATCACTCCTCGCCCGGGTTCTCACAGTTGTCGGCTACGATGTCGTCCTCCTCGAGCGCGCGACGCATCCGCGTTTTGCCATCGGGGAGTCGTCGACGCCCCTCGCCAATCTGTCGCTCGAGCGCATCGGGGTCAGATACGGGATGGCTGACTGCTATAATCTCGCCGCTCACGGGCGGTGGCTCGCGCATCATCCGGAGCTGCGTCGTGGACTAAAGCGCGGCTTTACGTACTACCGTCATCATCCGAACCACCCATTCGCGGATCATGGCCTGGACTCGGAGCGCCTTCTCGTCGCCGCCAGCCCGCACGATTCACTTTCCGATTCGCACTGGCTCCGGGCGGACGTGGACCATCATTTCGTGAAGGAAGCCGTCGCGGCGGGAGTGGACTACCGCGATCGCGTCGAGCTCAGCGGAGCAGAGTTCGAGAGAGAGTCGGTGCGTCTAACCGGCAGGCGCGCCGGCGCGCCGTTCGAGCTCAATGCGCAATTTGTTGTCGATGCCTCCGGGCCTGGCGGCTTTCTCGCGAGCCAGCTTTCGATCCCATCCGGTCTCGAGCAGACGGAGACGCGCGCCGGAATTGTATTCAGCCATTTCGATGGCGTGCGACTGATGGACGACGTCATACCGGGGATGGCGAAAGGTCCTTACCCCGACGATTGGGCCGCCGTGCACCACGTGATAGACGAAGGATGGATGTATTCGTTGCGGTTCGATGACGGTGTTACGAGCGCGGGATTCATGCTGACGCCGAGGGGCGCCTCGTCTCTGAAACACGGCGACGGCTCCGATCCCGCGGCGCTGTGGAGGGAATTGCTCGACCGTTATCCAACGCTCGCCATCGCGTTCGGCGGAGCGAAACCGCTGATGCCAATCGCGTTTCGCTCTGCCATTCAGCACCGGCTGACACGCGCGGCAGGGGAGCGTTGGGCGTTGATGCCGCACGCCTACGCGTTCGTGGATCCACTCTTCTCGACGGGAATCGCCTGGGCTCTCCGCGCGGTGGAGCGGCTCGGACTGTCGTTCGAATCTGCGAAGCGGGATCGACGCATGCCCGACCTCGAAACGCTCGCGCGGTACGAAGCGGCGCTCTCGGCCGAAGCTGATCAGATCGATCGTCTCGTTGCCGGCGGTTACGAGGCGATGGCGCACTTCGATCTGTTCGCCGCGCACGCGATGATCTATTTCGCGTCGGTTTCGTTCGCCGAGGTCAGCCAGCGTCTCAAACCGACCGACTCCGTGGCGTGGGCCGGATTTCTTGGGGTTGGCGATCCGGTGCTTGGGCCTTTGCCGCGCGAGAGCCTCGGGCGCTTGCGGCGGATCACGCAAGGAACTGGCGCCGTTGGCACCGCAACGCAGCGAGAGGAATTCGCTCGCTGGGTCGCTGACGCAATAGAGCCACGCAACATCGCCGGACTCGCCGATCCCGCTCGGCGAAACCTCTATACGGTGGACTTCGACGCGCTCATCCAGCGACACTCGCTGCTCGGAATGAGTCGTGACCAGATCGTCGACGCGCTGCCGGCGCTGCGCGGCAGCCTGGGTCGATCTTGCAGCGATGCGCCGGGGTCGCGCATTCTATGGCGGAAGGAATCACCAAACACTCAATCGCACTGAAAAAAGGGGCGGGCAATGGCGCAAGCCACTCTGCGCAACCAGAAGAGAATCATCGCCAATGAGACGGTGATCATCAGAAATCAGAAAAAGCTCCTGAATAATCAGATCCGGCTCACGCTTCTGCTTGGGAATCAGTTCAAGATTTTGCGCAACCAGAAAGCCATCATCCAGAATCAAAAGAAGATCCTTGCCGACCACGCCAGAATGCTCACGAAGTCGTTGAGCTCCCACCGTCGATGACAAGATCAATGGCGGTGGTGTAGGAGCGCCACCGCGCGACTTCGTCAGCCAGCGCGTGCCTGCCGGCGGCCGTCAACTCGTAATACCTCGCTATCCTGTTGTTCTTCGTCGTACGCCAATACGACGTAACCCACCCGCGGTTGTCGAAGCGGTGAAGCGCCGGATAGAGGGAGCCCTGCCCGATCCGGAAAGTATCCCCCGACATCTTCCGTATCCGATCGCTGATTCCCCAGCCGTGCAACGGTTCTACCGCCAGCGCCCTCAGAATCAACAGGTCCAGCGTTCCCTGAATGACGTCGGCCGTCATTGTCATGTCTCGATCGCTCCTGTCGGAGAGAAAGGGGAAGCTGCCGAATTGTTTGTCATTGCGCAAGTCAGATCGCGTTCCTACCTTTGCGCGTCCCCATAGACATAGTTGTATCCGCTGTCTCTTACCGATCTGCCGATGATCAAGCGTTGTGCACTGATCGTGAGTCTTTTCGCTGCCGCGCCGTTGCTCGCGGTGGCGCAGACCTCCGCTCCTGCCGGCGGCGGCGCAAAATCCATGGAGGGGGGCGCGCCGGTTGGGGTTCTGCCTACGTGGCTGAGCGTGGGCGGCCAGCTGCGCTTCCGTGCCGAAGCCTACGAGAACGGAGGATTCAAGCCCGACAACTCCGATCAGTACGTTCTGACCCGCCTTCTTCTGAATGCGCGCGTTCGCCCAACCAGCGGCACGACACTCTTCGTCGAGGGG
>DASXYR010000362.1:0-2870 GCA_036502385.1 Gemmatimonadaceae bacterium | reverse complement strand
CCTCCGCGTACCACGACGACGAGCTCGAGTACTTCCCGATCTCTCGGCTCGTCAACATCCCGGGCTACGACGCGCCTGACATTCTGGACGCATCGGCCGGCCCCGCACCAGCCGAGGCCAAGCCAAAGAAGGAGAGCGTCGAGCTGCTGCTCGACCTTTAGCGCTTCCCCGCCACCGCGGCGTACTCGTCCCACAACGTCGCCATCGCGCGCATGCCGACGCGGAAATTCTCCTCGCTCATCCACTCGTCGGGTGCGTGCGCATTCTCGCCCGGCAGTCCGAACCCAACCAGCAGAACCGGAGCGCCGAGTATTTTCTCGAAATCGCCGACGACCGGGATGGAGCCGCCCTCTCCCGTGATCACCGGCTCCTTTGCGTACGCCGCGCGAAGCGCCTTTCGCGCTGCATCGTAGATCGCGCCGTTCAGCTCCGCGCGCCACGGCCGTCCACCGTGCAGCGTTTGCACGGTGACCTTCACGCCCTTCGGAGCAACCTTGGCGACGTGCGCTTTCATCAGCTTCTCGATCTCGTCGGGAAGCTGGTCGGGCACGAGACGGCAGCTGACCTTCGCCATCGCCTTCGCGGGAAGCACGGTCTTGGCTCCTTCGCCGGTGTATCCACTCAGCAGGCCATTCACCTCGCACGTCGGACGGATCCACAACTTTTCGAGCGTCGTGTATCCCTTTTCGCCGCCGAGGCTGTCGACGCCCGTCTCCTTCATTAGAGTGTTGTCGTCGAACGGAAGCGACTGCATCTGCTTCCGGATCTTCGGATCCCAATCGCGCACCTTGTCGTAGAAGCCGGGAATCGCGATGTGGCCGTTCTCGTCGTGGAAAGTCGCGAGGATCCGCGCCAGCGCCATCGCGGGGTTCACCACCGCGCCGCCGTAGCTCCCCGAGTGCAGATCGCCGGCGGGTCCCTGCACGTTGATCTCGAAGTAGGCCAGCCCGCGAAGCGACGAAAGAATCGACGGCAGCCCCGGCGCGAACATCGCGGAATCGGAGATGACGACCGCGTCGGCCACGAGAAGCTTCTTCTGCTCCTCGACGAACTGCGCGAGGTGCTCGCTGCCGATCTCTTCTTCGCCTTCCGCGATCACGACGACATTCACGGGTAGCTTCTTCCGCGTCGCGAGGTGTGCCTCGAGCGCCTTGATGTGGAGAAAGAGCTGTCCTTTATCGTCGACCGACCCGCGGGCGAAGATCTTTCCGTCGCGCACCGTCGGCTCGAACGCTGGCGACGTCCAGAGGTCGAGCGGCTCGGCCGGCTGGACGTCGTAGTGGCCGTAGATCAGAACCGTAGGTTCGCCGGGTGCGTTTCTCCACTCGCCGACGACGACGGGATGCCCCTTCGTCGGATAGATCTTGGCCGGCACTCCGATCTTGTCGAGCGATTTCTTCACCCACTCGGCGGCGCGCTTGGTGTCGGCGTTGTGATCCGATTTGGCGCTGACACTCGGAATGCGGAGGAAATCGAACAGCTCGTCGCGGATGCGCGCGTCGTTCGTCTTCAGAAAATCTTCGAGATCCGAGGGAATCGCTCCAGCGGTCTGGGCCTTCGTCTTTGTCTTGGTCATTGCGTCTGAGTTGTCCGGGTTCTCGTCTTCGTAAAAGAGGTGCGACCAGCAGGCCGGATCACCGGCCATGGCTCGTGCCCGCAACAGCGCCGACCGCTGCCATCCCCGCGAATGTCGCCAGGAGGCAGAGAACGACGCTTCCGACAATGTAAGTCGCGGCGCGCGCGTACTCGCCGCCCTCGATCAGTCCCACGGTCTCGAAGCTGAAGGTGGAAAACGTGGTGAAGCCGCCGCAAAAGCCGACGACCAGCAGCGCGCGCAGCTCCGCCGACGTCTGCATGTTGAGCAAGAAGCGCACGAAGATGCCGATGAGGAGGCAGCCGGCGACGTTGACGAAGAGAGTCCCTATCGGAAATCCGCTGGCGCTGGTGCGCTGCACCATTCCTCCAACGATATAGCGCACGAGAGAGCCGGCCGCGCCGCCGAGTGCAATTAAGAACAAGATCATCTGGGTTGACTACTCACTCGTCAGAACCCCTAATTTGAAAGGTGGCTTAAGCAGAGGGAAAAATGCACGGATTCAAGGGCGAGCGGGTGCTGATGCGGATCCACATCGGCGAGCGCGACAAGTACCAGGGAGAGCCGCTGTACTGGGCGATCGTGCAGCTCCTCCGAAAGCGCCATTACGCCGGCGCCACCGTCACAAAGGGAATAATGAGCTTCGGCGCCAGCAGCCGCATCCATACGGCGAAGTTTCTGGAGCTGTCGCTCGACCTGCCGATCGTCGTCGAGTGCGTCGATACGGCCGAGAAGATCCAGGAGATCCTCCCCGAGCTCGACCAGATGGTCGGCGGCGGGCTGATCACCCTCGAGCGCGTCCAGGTTATCATGTACCGTCCCCACGAGGGACAAGCCGAGCAACCCGACGATTGGTCGGTCGACATCAAGGGTCCGGCGACGATCTCTCAGAAGCAATAGGTACCTCTCGAGTCCAGATAGCAAAAAAACTCCCGCGCGGCATCGAGCCGAGCAGGAGTCATCAACCGCATGAGCATCAACGGTGGTTTGGGCGAACTCCATCGCCAACAACTTGTTCAGAACGGTATGGCAGAATTTTGCGGGAGTCAAGCCGATTCCGACTCGAGTCAACTTGTTTGGTTCTGACTTCGAAGTCCGATTCTTGGAGCGACAAGGGAAAGTGGGGGGAGACCGGTGAGACCGGTGAGGAGTTTGATTTGTTGAACAACCGCATTCTCACCGGTCTCACCGGTCTCACCGGTCTCGCAGATCGTACCCGCCGCTCTATAGAGTGGGTAACCAGTGGGAAGAAACACCGGGGCCGGAACTCACCCAG
>DASXYR010000361.1:0-3534 GCA_036502385.1 Gemmatimonadaceae bacterium | reverse complement strand
CGTCACGCGCTGTGGGCCGCCGTCAACGAGCGCGACGAGCTGGGGAGTGATCTGGTTCCCGACTACATGACAGCGGTTCGCGACGGCGGATTCTACGGCTGGCCGTACAGTTATTTTGGGCAGCATCCCGATCCGCGGATGCAGCCGCAGCGCCCGGAGCTCATCGCGCGTGCCATCGTTCCCGACTATGCGCTCGGACCGCACACCGCATCGCTCGGCCTCGCGTGGTCAGGCGCACACGCGCTCCCCGCGCGATTCAACGGTGGAATGTTCGTCGGCCAGCACGGCTCGTGGAATCGCAAGCCAAGGAGCGGTTACAAGGTGATCTTCGTTCCGTTCCGTGACGGCACACCGTCTGGACCGCCGACGGATGTGCTTGGCGGATTCATCAGAGAGAACGGCGACGCCATGGGGCGCCCCGTCGGCGTCGCGATCGACAGCACCGGCTCACTGCTCGTCGCTGACGACGTCGGGAACACGATCTGGCGCGTGACTCGCGCACGAGGGACTGCGGGACACTGACTTCAGTTGTGCTCCCGATCGTGACGAGAAAAAACAAACCGATGTTCTCGCATCGCTCCACGAGCATGCTCCTATCGTGTAGTTTCAGATCATGAGAATTCCGAAAGTGGGCGAGGTACGCACCCGACTGCTGAGCCTGGTGGAAGATCTTCGGCGCCAGGAAGATCGCCTCGCACTCGTGCTCAGTCTCGTGATTGGCGCCCTCGTTGGACTCGTCGTCGTCGCATTCATCCTGCTGACGGGACGTTTGGCCGAGCACATGTACCCGGCCGGCGGCGCGGGGTGGCGGCGCATTCTTGTGCCGACACTCGGCTCGCTGATCACAGGATTTCTTCTCTACAAATATTTCCCCCTCGCGCGCGGGAGCGGAATTCCGCAAACCCGGGCCGCCGTGTTCATCCACGACGGCAGGATCTCGATGCGATCGGTGGTTGGCAAGTTCCTCTGCTGCTCGATCTCCCTCGCGAGTGGAATTTCACTCGGCCGCGAGGGCCCGGCGGTGTACATCGGCTCGGGACTCGGATCGGTAATCGCGCGCCGTCTCGGCTTGAGCAAGGCGCAGGTAAAATGGCTGGTGCCCGTCGGAGGCGCCGCGGCACTATCCGCCGCATTCAACACTCCGATCGCCGCGGTGCTCTTCACGCTCGAGGAGATCATGGGCGATCTCCATGCGCCGGTGCTCGGCTCGGTCGTCCTCGCTTCGGCGACCTCGTGGATGGTGCTGCACCTGCTGCTCGGCGACAACCCGTTGTTTCACGTCGCCGGATATCAGCTCGTTCGACCGGGCGAGCTCGGCATCTACGTTGTGCTCGGCGTCGTCGGCGGCCTTGCCTCGGTCGCGTTTGTGAAACTTCTGCTCGGCCTCCGCGCGTGGTTCGCCAAGCTCCCGACGGCATCTGTCTGGATCCAGCCGTTGGCTGGCGGCCTCACCGTGGGCCTGTTCGGTTTCTTCATCCCACAAGTGCTTGGCGTCGGGTACGATCAGGTCGAGAGAGTGCTGAACGGCGACGTGGTCTTCAAGACTGTTCTCATCCTCGCCGCCCTCAAAATCATCTCCACGTCGGTAGCATACGCGTCGGGCAACGCCGGTGGCATCTTTGGGCCAAGCCTTTTTATAGGAGCCATGGTTGGCGCGACGGTGGGGTCGGTGGCACACCTGATCTTTCCCGCGTCGACAGCCGGCCCGGGCGCCTATGCACTCGTCGGAATGGGAGTCGCATTCGCCGGAATCATACGCACGCCGATGACGTCGGTGATCATGATCTTCGAGATGACGCGCGACTACACGATCATAGTTCCGCTCATGATTGCGAATCTGATCGCGTATTTCATTTCGCAGAAGCTCCAGCCCGAGCCGATCTATGAAGCGTTGGCGCACCAGGATGGACTCCACCTTCCGACCGGAGCATTTCGCGCGCGGGAAGGACTGTGGGTCACGGCCGCAATCCGGGAAGCGCCCGAGCCATTTACGCCCGACATGAAGGTCGACGAGGCAGAAGCGAGGATCGGCGGCAGCGACCTCGAATCATGGCCCGTTGCCGATGAAGATGGTCTCATTGGAATGGTGCGCGTGGGCGACATCGCGGCGGCGCTTGCTGGCGATCAACGCCCGGTCACGATAGCGACGATACTGAAACGCGCGCGCAGCGCCAACGGCGACGATAGAGCGGATCGGGCCCATGTGCACGCCGACCAGCCCCTCGGGTTGGCGCTGGCGCGAATGGGTGACACCGGACACAACGTCCTGCCGGTTGTCAGTCGTGGGAACGCTCGCATCATACTGGGAGTTGTAGCACTGCCGGATCTCCTTCGTGCGTATGGCGTCGCACTCGCCGACGAGTTGACATCCGAGCCGCTCGCCTCGGAGCCGCTGCCGTCGCGGCCGTCGGCACAGTGAGCTACACGCCGCCACAACGCGAGGCGCTGGCACCGACAGCAACAGGGCCGGAATTTCTCGTAACGCTCGGCATAGTCTTCGCCGCAATCGCGGTGCTGGTGCTGGTGGACTCGGGGCTGGCGAAGATTGACAGCGCCGCGACGCGGCTGCACGCGACCACTGAGTACCAGGCTGGCGAAAGCCTCATGGCGAGAGGAAGACTGAGCGAGGCGATAGATCACCTTCGCACTGCGTCCACACTCGACCGCGGCACGACACGCTACACGGTGGCGCTGGCCCAGGCGATCCTTGCCGACGGCCACCCGGCGGATGCCGAGCCGCTGCTCACGCCCCTGCTCGCCCGCGATGCTACAGATGGCGCAACAAATCTGGCAATGGCGCGGACTCTGGCGAAGGAAGGAAGGATCGAGGAGGCGAAGTCGTACTATCACCGCGCGATTTACGGATTATGGCCGGGTGATGCGGAGAAGAACCGCACGACCGGCCGATTCGAGCTCATCGATCTTCTCGCGGAGAACAACCAGAAGCAGGAGCTGCTCTCGGAGCTCCTGCCCATTCAGGACGAAGCGCCCAACGACACGGCGCTGCGCAAGAAAATCGCGCACCTGTTCGTCGTCGCTGGATCGCCTGCGCGCGCGGCCGCCATTTTCCGGGACGTCCTGAGGCACAACTCGCGCGACCCCGACGCGTACGTCGGCCTGGGAGATGCCGCGCTCGCGCTTGGGGATTATCCGTCGGCCAAAGCCGATTTTGCGTCAGCGCTGCGGCTATCGCCCGCCGACAGCACGATAATGCTGAGAGCAAAGCTCGCCGACACGGTGGCTGCTATCGACCCCACGCAACGAGGCCTGGGGCTCGATGAACAAGTTCGCCGCAGCAAAAACCTCCTGCAGATGACGATCACGTCCGCCCGCAAATGCCTCGGCACCGATGCTCCACAGGTTGCCGCCGCGCTGGATTCGGTCACGCATGGACTGGTGGCGTCCAGCAACGCTGTATCGCGCAGCCAGGCGATCGAAGAGAATCTTGCGCTCGCCGGCCAGCTGTGGCAGATGCGCGCAACGAAATGCGCGGCCGCGCCCCGCAACGAGGAAGCGCTGGCGCTGGTTCAGGAT
>DASXYR010000360.1:0-3016 GCA_036502385.1 Gemmatimonadaceae bacterium | reverse complement strand
GCTGCGGATCCTCTCGCGAGCACGCGCCGTGGGCGCTCGCCGATTACGGCTTTCAGGTCGTCATCGCGCCTACCTTCGCCGATATCTTCTACAACAACTCGATTAAAAATGGTCTGCTGCTGGTGAAGTTGACGGAAGCGGAAGTGAATCGTTTGCTCGCACGTGGGAAAGAGAGCGGGCCGTATCGTTTGACCGTCGATCTCGAGCGCCAACAGGTGCGCGACGAGGAGGGCTTCTCGGCGTCATTTGAGATTGATGATTTTCGCCGACGGTGTCTGCTCGAGGGGTTGGACGATATTGGATTGACGCTGCGGTTTGCCGACGACATCGCAAAATACGAACAAATGCGGTTTGGGGTGGCAGCGAGCTAAAGTTTGTTGCAGGTTGTGCCGCCGCTGAAGCGGGCTCGTAAAATTGGATTCATACCCACCACTGCGGGAGCCAAATGCGGGCTCTCATGTGGTGGGCTAATGTCTTCCGCCGCTCCGCGGCTGGTGCTACAGCTTTCGACAAGATCGCTCGATCATCAATGGCCGTTGCCCGATGTCATTTCGTCCCACCTATTCGTGCTCACAATACCTCTCTTCGTCCGTCCATTCGCTAAACTCGTCCCCGATTGAGGAGCGCCTCCATGAAGCCTCGCGCCTTTGCTGCTCTTTGTCTCCTGGTTCCGGTTTTCGCTTTCTTCGATGTTCAGGCGACATCGCCTGTACGCGGCACCTGGACCGTCGAAGAAGCCTGCTCCAAGGTGGTCGAGATTCAGGCGAACTTCCGCACCGCACACGGCCAGCATGGCGACACCATCAAAATTGCGCGTGCCGATATCAAGCCCGGAGCCACGCAAGGCACGGTGCAGTTTGCGATTGTGCGTGCTGCCGGCACCTTCAACTTCACGGGCACGCTCGTCGAAGATCAGGGCTCCGGACAGGTGGAATTCGCCGCTAATCCGCAGTTCGCGAAAGAGATGGCCGAGCTTGGATATTCCAATCTGTCGAGTGAGGACGTCTTTCGCATGGCGATGATCGACGTGACGCCGCAATTTGCGCGCGACCTCGCTAACGTCGGTTATTCAAAACTTCCGTTGGAAGAATTGATCCGCATGCGGATTCACGGCGCCGACGCCGAGTTTGTCCGCGCATTGGCTGGCGTGGGGTTTAAGGGCCTCGCTCCCGAAGACCTCATTCGCATGAGAATTCACGACGCCACGCCCGACTTCATCCAGCAGATGCAGACCGCCGGCTACAGCGGCCTCGCTCCGGAAGCGGTCATCCGTTTCAAGGTTCATGATGTAACGCCGGAGTTCGTGCAGCAGATGAAGCAACTCGGCTTCGCCAACCTGGGTCCGGAGGAGCTGGTCCGCTTCAAGGTGCACGATGTCGATCCCGAATTCGTCTCGCAGATCCAGAAGCTCGGCTTCACGGGCCTCGAACCCGAGTCGCTCATCCGCATGAAGATTCACGATGTAACGCCAGAGTTCATCGCGAAGGTCAAGCAGCTCGGCTTTAACAATGCCGATCCCGATGAACTCATCCGCCTGCGCATTCACGACGTGTCGCCGGAATACATCGCGCGGGCGCAGTCGTACCAGAAGGACATCACACTCGATGAGATCATTCAGCACAAGGTCCGCGGAGATCGCGTCGAGCACATGTGATCCGCGCTCGGCATGAGACAATCGCCTCGATGCCCGCCGAAATCTTCATTCGACCGGCCACCGCCGCCGATATTCCCGTGCTCATCCACCATCGCCGCATGATGTGGTGGGACATGGGGCGCCAGAACACGGCTGCGCTCGACCAGATGGAAGTCGCGGCACAAACCTACTTCGCGTCCGCCATTCCCAACGGCTCTTATCGCGGATTTCTCGCTGTCACCGATGGTGACACCATCGCCGGAGGCGCTGGCATCGTCGTCAGCCCCTGGCCCGGCAGCTTTGACCAGGAACTGCCGCGGCGCGCCATGATCCTGAATATGTATGTGGAGAAAGCATATCGGCGGCGCGGTATTGCACGCACGCTCATGGAAGAGATGATCGCCTGGTGCCGCAGCGAGCATTTCGCTTACGTTGGCCTGCACGCCAGCGACGAAGGCCGGCTGCTCTACGAAAAACTCGGCTTCCGCGCCACCAACGAGATGCGCCTCGAACTCAAATAAACAATGTGGCACAGGCATTCCTGCCGGTGCTCACTTGCTGACGGCTCAGTCAGCCAAACCTACACTCCCTCCGCGACAATCATTTCCGTTTTCGCCGATCGCTGCCGTAACGCCTTTCCCGCTGCGTATTCCTCTGAGGCCCACCACTTCTTGGCCTGCTCGACCGACGGGAATTCGAGGATCACCAGCCGTTTCGGCGACCAGCTTCCTTCGAGCGTTTCCGTTTTTCCGCCGCGAACGACAAATCTCCCGCCATACGCCGCAATCGATGGAGGCACCAGCTTTACGTACTCGGCGTACGAGGTGGAATCTTCGATCTCGACCTGCACGATCACAAAGGCTGGCATAGTTCTCCCAAATTCATTGGCAGCAGATTGCGCAGATGAACGCTGTATTCCTTATTCGGGCAGGAAATCCGTGCTGATCCGTGCAAATCCGTTGATTAGACGATTTTCTTCCCAAACGCCGACAGTGCCAGCTCCACCGCTAGGTCCGCCGTGCGGTTGTGCTCGTCGATCACTGGATTGACCTCGACGATCTCGAAGCTGAGCATGCGGCCGTGGTCGGCGATAATCTCCATCGCCAGGTGCGCCTCGCGATACGTCGCGCCGCCGCGCACCGGAGTGCCTACTCCAGGCGCGTCTTCCGGGTCAATCCAATCCATGTCGAGCGACACGTGGTAGCCCGCTGTCCCTCGTCCTGCAATGCGCAGCGCCTCTTCGATCACGGTGCGCATGCCGCGCTCGTCGATATCTCGCATGGTGAAAAACTCAATCCCCGCGCGACGGATATTTTCTCGCTCGCGCGCGTCCACATCGCGAATGCCGATGAGAACACAGTTCTCCGGTGAGACCTTGGGACA
>DASXYR010000359.1:0-2747 GCA_036502385.1 Gemmatimonadaceae bacterium | reverse complement strand
GGAAAACCGGCGGAGCTTCAGTGAAAATGGGACGGAGAGGTTTTTTGAAGCCCGGTCGAATTTTTGAGGTCCTCACCCTGCCTACCGTCTTCCCCGCACTGGGGCATGACGTCAGCATGGTTTATTGAACCCACTCGAAGGACTTGTTGGCTCAAAAAGTGAGTTCTCCGCCCCAACGGTGGTGACGAAAATTCTTCTTGCTGCTAACGCCCTACTGACTGTTTCAACATACCGGTCGTCACACTAGAGGTCAACGATTTCTCCCATGGATATAGGCATAATTGCAGCGCTCGCGATGCTCATCATTTGGGCCGTGGTGACGTTCATGACATCGGCGCCGGGATGGATCCACATCCTTCTCACGATGGGGATGGCTCTTCTCATCTACCGCATCGTGGTTCGCGGGACGCGCGGCGTGGGGGCAGGCAATAAAAACGATGGTCAGCCGCGGAGTTGATGGATAGCGGCGGGTCGTACTCGTACGGGAGCGAAGGCCCCGCGACCGCCGTAGCCGAGCAGCCGCTGGCGCTCTCGGCGGACAAGAAGAAGCCCGTGCTGGTAACGGGTGCCGCGGGTCTCGTCGGCACCCATACGTGCCGAGAGTTGACGAAAAACGGCTGGCAGGTACGGGCGCTGGTGCGAGATGCGGCGCGGGCGGCGATGGCGCTCGGACAGCTGCCGGTGGAATTCCGCGTTGGCGATGCGCGCGATGCGACGACTCTCAGAAATTCCCTGCATGGGTGCGGCGCGGTGGTCCATCTCGCTGCGATCGCAATCGAGAAGAAGGGCGACACGTATCGCGAATCGAACACGGCCACGACCGAGCGCCTGATCTCGGCCGCGCGCGTGGAGAACGTCGACCGGATGATCTTCATGTCGCAGAACTGCGCCGACAGCATGTCGCCCTACGCGTTTCTCCGGAGCAAGGGCGTGGCGCAGGATTCGATCAAGTCCAGCGGACTCGCGTGGACGGTTCTGAGACCGTCCGTGATCTTTGGCCCGGAGGATCAGTTCGTAAATGTGTTGGGGCGACTCATAAAGCTGACGCCAAAGATCTTTCCGCTGCCGGGCGGCGGAAAGGCGCGTTTTCAGCCAATCTCCGTTGACGATGTCGCGCGCGTGATCCGGCTCTCGCTCGAGAAGAAGACGACGGTAAGCCAGACCTATGACCTCGGCGGGGCGGTCCCGCTTACGCTGCGCGAGATGACGGAGCGGATTCTCGCCGCCATGGCGACAACCAGAAGGCTGGTCGCCGTGCCGGTGAGTGTGCTGAGGCCGATGGTTGGGCTCGCGCAGCGACTCCTTCCAAATCCGCCAGTGACGTCGAGCCTGCTCGACCTGCTGGCGCTCAACAACACAGTCGCGAACAATGCGCTGACTGACGTCTTCAAGATCGTCCCGGTGCCTTTCGCGTCCGATGAGCTTCAGTATCTCCGTCGTATTACCGTCAGGAACGCGTTCAGGTCGCTGTTCGAGCGAGCCTAGATAGGAATCCGATTCCGAACCTTCCGTCCTGGATGCCAGTGTCTAACGCTTGATCTTCTCGCTGATCCCCGCGCCGAACCCGGCCGCCAAGAGGGAGAGCACCGCCGCTTCGATCACTACGACGCGAAAACCTCCGACAAAGGCCTCATTCACGGATTGTTGAACGCCAGCGCGCTGGCCTGCGTCGAGCGGGACGGACGATAGCTGCGCGCCAGCCATCTTCGGCAGCTCCTTCGCGATCTGAGATCTAACGCCAGGCGGCAGCGCCATGCGGTCGAGGCGAGGCATCACGTCCGAGTCGAACTTGCGCACCAGCACCACGCCAAAGACCGCTATCGCGAGCAGACCGGCCACGCGGGCGACGGTGTTGTTTATCCCCGACGCAACGCCGGCGTGATCTGATGGAACGGCCGCCATCACCGTCGTCGTGAGCGGCGCGACCGTGACGGCCATTCCAAGCCCAAGTAAAACGACGGCTGGCAGTATGGTAGTCCAGTACGACGTCCCGATGCCGACGCGCGCGAAAAGCGCGAGGCCGACAGCGGCGATGAGTGGGCCTACTGTCAATGGTAGACGTGGGCCGGTTCGGGCGACGAGTCCGCCCGACCACCGTGACAGGCCGAACATGATGATCGGAAATGGAAGGAATGCGGCGCCGGCCGCAGTCGCGGAGTATCCCTCCACCTGAATCAGCAGCAGCGGCAAGAGGAACATCACAATGCCGAGCGCGCCGTAGAGGAGAAGCGTGAGCAGATTGGCGAGCGAGAAAGTCCGCGACTCGAAGAGATGAAGCGGCATCATCGGACTCTTCTCCCTGTGCTCCGCGACGATCAAAAGCGCGAGACAGATGACACCCAGCGCCAATGAGCCGATGACCAACGGATGTCCAGCGCCGAGCGGCGGCCATTCGAGCAGACCGAACACGACTCCACCGAGTCCGAAGACGGCGAGCAGAGCGCCAAGCCAGTCAATGCGCCCAGTCCGCGATGGATCCCGGCTCTCGTCCATGTAGCGAAGCGAAAGCGCAACAACGACGGCTGCGAGCGGCACGTTGAGAAAGAACGCCGAGCGCCAGCTTACGTTCTGGATGAGCCAACCGCCGATCACCGGCCCGATTGCCGTCGTGATGGCGCTGAATCCCGACCAGGTGCCGATCGCGCGCCCGCGATCGGAGCCGCTGAACGTCGCACTGATGATGGCGAGACTTCCCGGCACCAGAAACGCTGCGCCAATTCCCTGAAATGCGCGCCCGAGTATGAGCG
>DASXYR010000358.1:0-5064 GCA_036502385.1 Gemmatimonadaceae bacterium | reverse complement strand
TCATTCGCGGTGAAGACGGGTAGCGCATCTTCCCATCCGTCCGCGAGGTCTCCATTCAGCCGGCGCTGGAGCTCCTTCTCGAGCGCAGGGTTTGCCGACTTGTAGGCGTCGTAGAGTTTTTTCCAATCTTCTTCGGGCCGTGCTCTTTTTTTGGCTGCTTCACGCCAATAGCGGAGCGCATCGGGTGCGACATAAAACGGCTCCTGAGAGGGATAACCCAATGCTTCCTTGGTGAGCTTGATCTCATCCACGCCCAATGCAGATCCGTGGGCTTCGGCCGTGTCGTGCTTGTTTGGGCTGCCAAAACCAATGTGTGAGCGGACGACGATCAACGACGGGCGCGATGTCTCTGCTTTTGCGGCCTCGATAGCGCGATTGAGTTCGGCGAGGTCGTTGACGTCGGCGACGTGCTGAGTGTGCCAACCATATGCATCGAATCGCGCGGCGGTATCGTCGCTGAACGTGAGTGCCGTGTCTCCTTCGATCGTGATGTGGTTGTCGTCGTAAAAACCGATCAGCTTGCCGAGCTTGTGGTGTCCGGCGAATGAAGCCGCTTCGTGCGAGACGCCTTCCATCATGTCGCCATCGCTGGCGATGAAGTACACGTTGTGATCGAAGATCTTCTGATCACGGTTGAACACCGCGGCCATATGTGCCTCGCCAACCGCCATGCCCACCGCGTTGCCGATGCCCTGACCAAGCGGGCCGGTGGTCGTCTCAACTCCCGGCGTGTAATGAAGCTCCGGATGACCCGGGGTCTTACTCTCCCATTGTCGGAAATTCTTCAGATCGTCGAGCGTGAGATCGTAGCCGGTCAGGTAGAACACGCTGTAAAGCAGCATCGATGCGTGTCCGGCCGACAACACGAAGCGATCGCGATTGAGCCACGCCGGATCGGCGGGGTTGTATCGCAAGTGCTGCGTCCAGAGCGCGTATGCGAGCGGCGCGAGCGCCATCGGAGTGCCCGGATGGCCGGAGTCGGCCTTCTGGACGGCGTCCATCGCAAGAACTCTGATCGCGTTAATGCAGAGATTCTCGAGCGACTGGCTCGAAGACGATGGAGACGACGGTTGCGTTGAGCGCGGCGCCGCCGCGGTATCGGTAGAGGTGGGCTCTGACATTTGAGAACTATTTACGTCGTTTGATGGAAACGCAGTATGGAGGAGCTTCCACGCCGAAAAGGAGCGTCATTTACAAACTAGCTGATACTGTGCTGCGTTGTAGTGCGAGCCACGCGGAGGCCTCACTCACTTCGCTGGGAACAAGATTGTGGCCGACCATCTGCCATTTGAGCGTCACCTTTGCGCGCGCGGACTGGAACAGCTCGGCCAGACGCTCGACACTTTGGGCGGGCACAATCGGATCCATCCGACCAGCGGAGATGAAGACCGATGAACCGCTCAGATCGGCTGACTCTTCCGGCTCGTAGACCAACATCGGCCGGAGGAGGATAGCTCCCTTTATCAGGCGTGGCCGAATGAACATGATGGTTGATGCGGCGTTGGCCCCATTCGAGTACCCGAGGACAAAGATCCGCTCCGGATCGAGGGCGTACCGCGCAATGGCCGCCTGGACGAATCCAGCCAGCTCTTCGGCGCGTGATCGGACTTCCTGCGGATCGAACACGCCCTCCGCCAGCCGCTTGAAGAAGCGTGGAGCGCCATTCTCGAGGACGTTCCCGCGGGGGCTTAGAATAGCGGCCCCGGGAGCGATGGTCTGTCCAAGCGAAATGAGATCGTTTTCGTCGCCACCGGTTCCGTGGAGCGTGAGCAGAGTATCTCGTGAAGCAGCGTCTGCGGAAGGCAGAATGCGGTGCACGAAGCCGAGATCGTCAGTCACGCGTTCGGTCCGCGCAACTCGAGCGGCCGGTGGATATTGGGAAGGAGCGCTTCTATCTCGAAGCGCCGAAGCTCGAGCCAGCTGGGGAGCTTAAGTGAATGACCAAGTTGATCCACAGGCTCATCGACATCGAATCCGGGGCCATCCGTCGCGACCTCGAAGAGCACGCCACCTGGTTCGCGAAAGTAAATGGACTTGAAGTAGTCGCGATCGAGCTGTGGCGTGACGTTATACCCGAGTGAGGTGAGCTCTGTTCGCAGATCCATCTGCTCGGCGTCATCCGATGCGCGAAAAGCCACGTGGTGTACTGTACCGGCTCCCATCACGCCCGACCAAATACCGGGAACGCAGCGTATGTCGACGATCGAGCCTGGACCGCCATCTCCAGCCGCATAGCGAAAAATGCTGCCCTGTTCGCGCACGAGACGGAAGCCAAGCGTGTTGGTGAGGAGCTGACCCGTGAGCTCGTTGGCATCGAGCCAGAGCGTGACAGAATAGAGGCCACGTATCGCGTGCTCTGGTGGCACTCCTGCACCCGACCAGCCAGGGCGCCCCTCGGCTTTGGGATGGGCAACGAGCTCCCCCATAAATCCATCGTGATCCTTGAAGGCGATCACGCGCTCGTCTTCGTAGCGCGCAGCCGGCTGCTGGAATTCGACCTGCTTCCGAATCAGCCGCTCGATCCAGAATCCTACAGAGCTGGGAAGTATTGCAAACGAAGTAACCGCGACCTGCCCGCCGCCCTGCCTACCGCGTCGCGCGTCGGGCCAGGGGAAGAAGGTCAGGATGCTTCCCGGATTCCCCTGCTCGTCGCCGAAGTAAAAGTGGTACGTTGTGGGGTCGTCGAAGTTGACGGTGCGCTTGACGAGCCTCAGTCCGAGAATTCCGGCGTAGAAGTCGAGATTCCGTTGGGGGTCACTCGCAATTCCGGTGACGTGATGGATGCCGGTGGTGCGGAAGCTCATTGAGCCGGAAGCTGCTCAGGCTTTTTTGGGCGTCTCGCGGTTGTCCGTGCTGGTACGCGGAGATCCGCCTTCGCCCCCATAACCGCTTTTGTGCTCTTTCGGGTGCGACGGAACGTCTTCGGGATTCGGCTGGCCGGATCGTGTACCGGGGTCTCCGTCGCCCTGTTTGGTAGGATTCTTACCTTGTTCCCGTTCTCCTGGGGATGGCATAATATCTCCAATCGTTACCCTTCCATGGAAGCAACGGACATGCCGTTCGCCGAGGCATTGATGTGAGTCGCACCCAAGCCCCCAAAAAGCCAAAAACGAAGAGCTTTCGAAGTCTGAGCGACCCCAAGACGCTCAGCGAGCTCGCGCAGCGTCTCAAGGAAGGAATTTACATCACGACCCTCGAAGGCGAGATCGTCGATGCGAATCCCGCATTTCTTGAGATGTTCGGTGTCGAATCTCTCGACGAGCTGAGGGGGTTTCGCACCAGCGATTTCGTCAAACCCGAGGTTCGGGCGAGGGAGATGGCTCTCCTCGAGAGCGAGGGTTCGGTGCGCGACATCGAGTTCCAGCTCACCCGGCGCGACGGTGAAGTGAGAACCGTCGTCGACAGCGCATTTCTTTCCGTCGACCCCAAGACGGGCGAGAAATACTGTCATGGAATTCTGGTCGACATCACCCAGCGAAAAGAGCTGCAAACACAGCTGCTCGAGCTCAGCATCCGCGACCCGCTGACGGGGTGCTACAACCGTCGCTACCTGAATACCGTGACCAGGCAGTGCGAGGCGCAGCCAAAGGGTGAGTGGGGATGCATCTACCTCGATATAGATCACTTCAAGCAGTACAACGACACGAACGGACACGCCGAGGGGGATAGCGTTCTCGTAAAGATGGCGCGATTCCTCATGCGGCACGTTCGCGCGGAAGAAGCCGTCGTTCGCGTTGGCGGGGACGAGTTTCTGGTCGTCCTTTGCGACTCCGGTTCGGATCAGACTGAGCACGTAGTCTCGCGTCTGCGGCAGGCGGCACCCGCGTCGGCGCCTGTTCCGTTCTCGATGGGATGGGCTGCACGCAGAAGCGGGGAGACATTCGAGGACACGATGATCCGGGCAGATCAAAGGCTGCTCGAGGTCAGGGTCGACGAACGGCGCGACCTCATGAGGCGAAGAAAGAAGAAGCCCAGGCCCAGTTAGGCCTTCGTACCGCCACCCAAGTGGCCAAAACAGCTGGCATTCAAGCGGCGTGTGTAAGCGGATGACCGGGGGACGTCCCACAGTAGAACCCACTTCTACTGGTGTCCCATGCGCTCATCCCTGCTGGCAATTGCACTCTCACTTCCCTCTCTCCTCTCGGCTCAGATCGTCGAGGGAGGTCCACGTCCCTGGCCTTGTCCACCACCGCCGCCTTGCCGACAAGGACAACCTTGCATCATGCGGCCGTGCGTTATGCCGCTGCCGGGAGTCGTCCGGCAGAGCAGCGACGTGCGCGTGGACCTGGTGGATAGAGTGCTCCGCTACGAGATCACCGAGACGTTCGTGAATCGTGGAAGCAGAGTGGGCGAGGCGGATTACATGTTTCCGCTTCCGAAGGGCGCCGCTTTCCAGGACCTCAAACTCGAAATCAATGGCGAGATGGTCTCCGGCGAAACGATGAGCGCCGACCGCGCACGGGGAATCTATGAGGAAATTGTTCGACGCCAACGTGATCCGGCGCTGCTCGAATGGATGGGATATGGCTTGCTGCGCGCAAGAATATTTCCCATCGCGCCGGGCGAGGCCAAGAAGGTCGTGGTGCGCTTTCAAACGGTGGCGCCGCGGGAAGGTGATGCGCTGCGTGTCGACTATTTCCGCGGGCTGCGAACGAATCAGGCGGGTGTGAGTCAGATGCCGGAAGGGCGCACGTCGTTCGTGCTTACGTATCCCAACGACCCCATGTATGGAACGGCGTATTCTCCGACGCATTCGATCTTCGAGCCGCGCTACAGCGGCGATGATGCGGGAGATGAAGTTGGCGATCGTTCATTTGCGTCGAGCTATCGCGGGTCGATGCGCCGGTTTGAGATAAGGGACGCGTCTGGAGAGGTCACGCTTCTTATCCCAATCCGTCGCTCGACCAGTGCGGCGATCACGATGTTGGCCAATGCTCCAGGCAACGACGACGGGTTTGCGCTCATAACGCTGGCGCCGCCCACGGTACGTCCACGCGCTGTTCCACGCGACCTGACTTTCGTCATCGACGTTTCGGGCTCCATGAGCGGACAGAAGATCGAGCA
>DASXYR010000357.1:0-1614 GCA_036502385.1 Gemmatimonadaceae bacterium | reverse complement strand
TCCACCTCCAAGTCAGTCATTGACAGAGCATCGAGCGGTTCTCTGGATCGTGCGACGAGCTCGTTCGCTTCTTCTGCAGAGGGCGCCTCGGCGATCACGCGGACGATCGGCTCGGTTCCGGAAGGGCGCACGTGCACCCATCGATCCTTCCATGTAAGACGAAGTCCATCCTGCGTATCCACTTCCGCATCCGAAAATGCTTTCCGAAGAGTTGCATAGACGTCATCGAGCGGAACGGACGGCCGGTCTAGCTTGTCTTTCACGATCGAATACTTTGGATACGATGCAACAATAGCCGAAAGAGAACGGCTCTCCTCGAGAAGCAGTTGAAGAATCAATGCAGCGCCAACCGGCGCATCGCGACCGAGATGCATTTCAGTGAGGATGACTCCACCGTTTCCTTCTCCACCTACGGGCGCGCCTTCGCTCCGCATGCGTGTCGCGACGTTGACTTCACCTACAGGAGCGCGAATCACTTTGCGATTCTGCTCGCCAGCGATGTCGTCGAGGATTCGGCTCGTCGACAGATTCGTGACGATCGGACCTTCTCGCGTTCTGAGAACAACCTTCGCAGCAAGCGCAAGCGTGTAGTCCTCACCGATCGCTTTGCCTTCATCTGAAACGAGCGCGAGACGATCGACATCCGGATCGACCGCAAAACCAACATCCGCTCCGCTCGATTTCACGAGTGCTTCGAGGTCGCCGAGGTTCTCTGCGATTGGCTCGGGTGAACGAGGAAATTTCCCGTCGGTCTCGAGATTGATCGCCGATACACGACAACCAAGCTGCTTGAGGAGTTGAGGCATCAACGCGCCACCGGCGCCGCGCACGCAATCGAGCGCTACATGAAATCCCTTGCGACGAATTCCATCGACGTCGATGAAAGGAAGCGCGAGAACCTTGGCGATGTGCCTGTCGATCGCGCCGGTATCTGTTTCGACGGTACCAAGCGCGTCCCACGTTGCGCGAGGAATATCGCCCTCGACCACTGCGCGCATTTCAGCAGCTTCGGATCCGTCGAGGAAAAGTCCAGACGGCCCGATGAACTTGAGAGCATTCCACTCGATCGGGTTGTGGCTTGCGGTAATGGCGAGTCCACCCGCTGCGTGATGGTGCTCGACGGCGAGCTGAATGGTCGGTGTCGGCGCCATGTCAACGAGAATCACGTCGCAGCCCACCGATTGCAGCGCGCTGATCACGACGGGTTGAAACATCGGTCCGGAAACCCGGCTATCTCGTCCGACGACAATCTTCGCCTTGCTGCCGCCTGCACGGAGCTTCGCCCACGCTCCGAATCCAGCAGCGAACTTCGCGATTATCTCCGGCGTTAGTGCTTCGCCCACGCGTCCCCGAACTCCGGAGACACTCACCATCAGCCCCTCATAGGCCATCCCTTTCTCCCTTATTTCGGACGTTTTCTCAAGGGGGTTAATCTAGCGGCGCCGTTCATTGAACGGGCTTATCTTTGACGGGTTCGCCAACCTCAATCAAGTCGTCATGACTCGCATCTTCGACGAAGACCTTTCAGTTGGATTCGGCACCCGCGCGATTCACGCCGGGCAGCGTCCCGACCTGCTTTCCGGCGCAATCATGACGCCGATTTACACCACCTCG
>DASXYR010000356.1:0-17046 GCA_036502385.1 Gemmatimonadaceae bacterium | reverse complement strand
TGAATCAGTGGATCATGGACGGCATGAAGAAGGGCGCTGCGAGTCCGATCATCACACTCTCCTGAGCGTCATGCCCCGCGGCAAGCTGATCGTCTTCGAGGGACCCGAGGGCGCCGGCAAGACCACCCAGATACGGCTGATCGCCGAGAAGCTGGCGAAGGCAGGAATAGCTTGGCTCGCGGTGCGGGAGCCGGGCGGAACGCCGACGGGCGACGCCATACGCGCCATCTTGCTGGACTCCGAGCACGAGATCACCGCGGCGACCGAGGCATTGCTGTTCATGGCGTCTCGCGCGGAGCTGATCGCGCGCGAGATCCGGCCCGCGCTCGAGCGAGGTGATGTCGTGATGCTCGACCGCTTTTTCCTCTCGACCTACGCGTATCAGATCGTTGGCCGCGGGCTCGCGGAGGAAGAGGTGCGGGCGGCGAATGCTCTCGCGACGGGGCGTCTCGTACCTGATCTGACCCTTCTCCTCGACGTGCCGGCATCGGAAGGCCTCGAACGGGCCGACGCGCGGGGCAAGCGGGACCGTATGGAGAGGTCCGGAGTAGAGTTCCATGAGCGCGTGGGCAATGCGTTTCGAACGTTCACGGAAGTCTCCTGGCAACACTCCCATCCCGAGTGCGGACCAATCAAGTTGATAGATGGAACGGGGGACGAAATGTCAGTGCTGAGGCGAGCGGTAGGCGTGCTCGCCACCGCTTTCCCGCAACCTTTTGGCAGAATAGAGACTTAACCACCGTATGAGACTCAGGCTTCCCAGCGCGCCAACGCGCGCACGCACCGTGATTGTCGCCGGCACACTGTTCGGCGCGCTCGTCACGGGTGGATGGCTGCTGCAGCGCGGCTCACGCACCGGGACTTTCACGGCGTACGAAGGCGCTCAGCTTTTCCAGAACGTCTTCCGTCGCGTTCAGAACGATTTCGTGGACCCGGTGAGCGATTCCGCGCTCTACAGAAAATCGCTGGACGGAATGCTGTACGAGCTCAAGGATCCGTACTCGACGTTCCTCCCGCCCGATCGATTCGCGCGACTCAGCGAGACCACCAGCGGGAACTACGCGGGACTCGGCCTCGAGACGGACCTCCGCGATGGTTGGCTCATAGTGGTAGCGCCGATACCCGGTGGGCCCGCCGAGCGTGCGGGGCTTCAACCGGGTGACCGCATCATCGAGGTCATGGGCAAATCCGCCAAGGGCTGGACCAGCGAAGAAGCTTCGCGCGCTCTCCGGGGTGCACCAGGCACCGCGGTGACGCTCAAGATCGAGCGCCCCGGAGTTACGACCCCGATCGTGCTGAGCCTTACGCGTACGACCATTCACCAGAGCGCGGTGCGAAGATCGTCGATACTCTCCGACGGTGTCGGCTACATCGATCTCAAGGCATTCAGCGATTCCACCGCGAAGGAATTGAACGGGGCGATCGGCGGACTTCTGGGTCACGGAATGAAGACGCTCGTCCTCGACATGAGAACGAATCCCGGCGGATTGTTGACCCAGGGCGTGCGAGTTTCCGACCTCTTCCTGAATCCCGGGCAGAAGATCGTGAGCATGCGGGGGCGTCTGCCCGAAGCAAATCGCGAGTTCGCGGACACTGCCGCGCAGCGGTGGCCGGATCTTCCACTGATCGTCCTCGTTGACGGGCGTAGCGCCAGCGCCGCGGAGATCGTCGCTGGTGCGCTTCAGGACCATGACCGCGCGCTGATCGTGGGAAGACCAACTTACGGGAAGGGGAGCGCGCAGAGCGTCGTATCATTCGGAGATCAGGGCGGGCTCAAGCTCACCACCGCCCGTTGGTTCACGCCATCCGGTCGTTCGATAGCGCGCCCACCGGTCGACGATGAGAGCGACGATCCGCCGCCCGCGAGCCACGAGCGATATCGCACCGATGCGGGCCGCGTGATCTACGGTGGAGGTGGAATCCTTCCCGACATCATCGCGGGTGACAGCGCTACGCCAGTGCCAGAGGCGAACTTCATTCGACTGCTGGGCGCCAACGCGGGGCATTTCCGCGATGCAATCACCGACTACGCGCTGAGCATCAAGGCATCGGGAGGAATCACGTCCCCGGATTTTGTGGTGACGCCCGTCATGCGCGATGAGGTCTGGAAGCGGATGAAAGAGCGTGGTATCGACATCCCCCGCTCGGCGTTCGATGACGCGGAGCCGCTCGTTTCACGGCTGATCGGGTTCGATATCGCGCGCTATGTGCTCGGTGGCGACGCCGAGTTCAAGCGTCGCGCATTGGCTGACCAGCCGCTGCAAAAGGCGCTGGAGCTGGCGCGCGGTGCGCGAACGGAGAGCGACCTCCTCCGCAAGGCAACCGCTCAGGCGCAGCCGCCCGACAGTCTCGCCGCTCAGTGAGCGAGCGGGTTTTCATCATCGGACCAGGGCACGTTGGGCGCGGTCTCTTCCGCGCCTTTCGCGCATCCGGCGTCGATGTGGTTGGTCTTCACGGCAAGCGGCCGTCAGGCGTCGCGACTTCCAATGGGGCGCTGCCGAAAGAGATCGGGACCGCGAACGTCGTAATCGTGTGCGTGCGCGATCCGCAGCTGGATGAGACGATCGAAGAAGTCAGCGTCGCCGCGGGCAAAGAGCTGATCGAGCGGGGAACGGCCATCCTGCATACATCCGCCATCGCCGAGCCAACCGGCTTGCAGGCGTTGAGCAAGGCGGGATTTCCCGGTGGGACTTTCCATCCGCTGGTACCGTTCACCGATCCGGAGATTGCGGCCAAGCTGCTACGGCGCGGCTGGATCGGAATCGACGGTGAGAATGCGGCGAAGAGTTCTTCGCGCCGATTGGCAGGTCACATCGGCGCGCGCACGCTCGACATTCCGCCGGGAAAAAAGCCGGCGTACCACGCCGCGGCTGTTATCTCGTCGAACTTTCCAGTAGTTCTGGCGTCAGTCGCCGGCCATCTGCTGCACGACATCGGAGTTCCCGATTCGAGCGCGTACCATGCGGTCGAAAGCCTCATGAATGGCGCGATGGCGAACATGAGACAGGCACTGCCCGACGACGCGCTGACGGGGCCGATTGTGCGCGGAGACGCGGAGACGGTTGGGAAACACCTACGCGGTCTGGAAGGGCATGGCAGCGCGCTAGACGTCTATCGCGCGCTTTCAGCGGCGGCAGCCGACATCGCGGAGCGCCGGGGTGTCGATGCGAAAAAGCTCGCGGCCCTACGCGGGATGCTTCGGGCCGCTGGGCGCTAGTAGTTACGGGTACCGGGTACCCGGTACCGGGCACCGGTTTTAATAAACGCCCCCGCCCATCGTTTTCTGATCCACGATCTTCACGCCTTTTGGCGGCGCAAACACGAATGCTGAGCGCGCGAGGGTGGGATTCGGCGTGAACTTCGTGATGACCACGTGCCGCTTGAGACCGTTTGCCGTTTCGACATCGAACTGTCTGATGCTCGAGTCGGCGTCGTCGATCCAAACCTTCGCCGTTGAGAAGTGCCCGTTGGCGCGCTTTGGGACGAGTGTCACTGCATGGGCCGGACGTCCACCCACCGTCGCGGTGCCGGCTGAAGAAACGTTGAAGCGCGTGCGTGGGGAATTGAGGAATTCATCGGCGGGATCCATCGCGCTCGCGTTGTCGCCGCTATAGGGCATCTTCATCACCTGTCCGGGCGTGCTGCTCGGCAGATACACCCAAAGAGTCGACCCGTCAGCAGCCACACGGTCGCCGCTCTCGAAGTTGATGCTGAGGAGATTGGGCTTCTTGCGCAGGAGAACGCCGCTCGTGGTTTGAGTGCTGCCTGTGAGCGGGTTCGTCAGCGTCTGCCTGAAATCGGCGCGCATGCTGCTCAGACGTCCGTAGGCAGCAACCGCCCGGTCGATGATTGCATCGGCGCTTTGCGCGCGAGATGTGACGGGAAACGCCGCAAGGGCCATCGCCGCGATATAGGTGAGCTTTGTCATATGTAGCCCTACACTGCGACGGTTATGCCGTTCCGGTTTTCGAAGAAGTGATACTCCGTCCGATCGCCGTGGCCACGGCGCGAAGCTCCCCGACGAGTTGCGTGAACTGGTCGGGATAAAGTGACTGCGCGCCATCCGATAGGGCCCGATCCGGCTCGGGGTGCATCTCGATGATCACGCCGTCCGCTCCAGCGGCGACGGCCGCGCGCGCCATCGGAATCACCTTGTCTCGCAGTCCAGTACCATGGCTCGGGTCGGCGATGATCGGCAGGTGTGACAGGCGGTGCACGATTGGTACGGCTGTCAGGTCGAGCATGTTGCGCGCGGCAGGATCGAAGCTCCTGACGCCCCGCTCGCACAGGATCACGTTCTCGTTCCCCTCGGCGAGGATGTACTCCGCGCTCAGGAGCAGATCGTTGATGGTTGCCGCCATCCCGCGCTTGAGCAGCACCGGCTTCTTGAGCATGCCCACTTTCTTGAGCAGCGAATAGTTCTGCATGTTGCGCGCGCCGATCTGGATGCAATCGGCGACGTCCGCGACCAGGTCCGCCCCTTCGTCGTCCATCGCTTCGGTGACGATCGGGAGGCCGGTCTCTTTCTTGGCCTTGGCAAGAAGAGCCAATCCCTTTTTTCCCAGCCCCTGAAACGAGTAGGGCGAGCTGCGCGGCTTGAACGCTCCGCCACGCAAAGCGGTTCCCCCCGCGGCTTTCACGATGCGGGCCGCGGAAAGAATCTGCTCTTCGGACTCAACGGAGCACGGGCCGCCGATGACGATGACGTTGTCTCCGCCTACCGTAACACCGGGGGCGATCGTCACGACCGTGTTTTCATTCCTCCACTCGCGCGAGACCTGCTTGTATGGCTGCGTGACGTGGATGATCTGCGCGACACCGGGGAGGGCCTCGATCCGCGATGCATCGACGCGTCCGTCGTTGCCGACGAGTCCTACCGCAGTCCGTTGGGCGCCCGGCATCGGCCGCGCCTCGTAACCCATTTCCTTGATGATACTGACTACGCGATCGACGTCTTTCGCCGTCGCGTCGTGCTGCATGACTACTAGCATTTATGCGTTGACTGGCGCTGTGTCGGCGGCTTCGATGGGCTCGTCGTGCAGCTGGGGTATGTGCGCTGGATGGTCGGGAGAGATCGTCTCGTCAACGGTGCGGCCGCGCATGCGGACGCTCACGAGCGACGACACGCCGGGCTCCTGCATTGTCACGCCGTAAACCGCATCTGCCGCTTCCGTCGTCGTGCGCGGGTTGTGGGTGATGACGATGAACTGTGTTTTGCCCTTGAATCGATTGAGCATCCGCACGAAGTGGCCGATGTTCTGGTCGTCGAGCGGCGCGTCGACTTCGTCGAGCAGGCAGAACGGACTGGGCTTGGTCAGGAAGATTCCGAACAGCAGGGAGAGCGCGACGAGCGCTTTCTCTCCGCTCGAGAGCAGATGGATTCGTTGCGTGCGCTTTCCGCGAGGCGACGCATGAATCTCGATGTCTCCATCGAGCGGGCTCTCGGGGTTCTCGAGGCGGAGGTCGCACTCGCCGCCACCGAAGAGCGTCATGAAGATATTGCGGAAGTTCTCACGCACCTGGACGAACGTCTGGAGGAACAGCTCGCGCGCCGTCGTGTCGATCTCGCGAATCGCCTGCTGAAGCGAGGCCTTCGCCGAATTCAGATCGTCGCGCTGCGCAGTGAGGAATTCGAGACGCTTCGTCTCTTCCTCGTGCTCCTCGATCGCCAGTGGGTTCACCGGTCCGAGAGCGTCCAGCTGCTCGCGCACCACGCTTGCCTCGGAGCGAAGCGTCTCGTCATCCATTTCGATTGATTCGACGCCGGCAAGAAGCTCGTCGACGGGCTTCTTCCATTCAGCCTCGAGCCGTTCGCGGATCGCCGCTCGGCGTCCTGACAGCTCGGTGTACCTGAGCTCCGCAGAGTGGAGCTCTTCGCCGAGTGATGCGACGTGATGGCGGATGCCGGTGAGCAGATGCTCGTCATCCACCAGACGCTCGTCCACCTCGTGCACGAGCTGCTCGGCGTCGGCGAGCTTCTGTTCGGCGGCCTCGAGCGTTGCCTGACGGGCGCCGAGATCGCTCTGCCACTGCGAGATCTGTTGCGTGAGCTGCGCGTCGGCGCTCGACAGCGTGCTGAGCTCGAGCTGGAGCGATTCAAGACGTCCGGTCGCTGATGCGAACTCGTCGCTCAGATGGCGGCGGCGATCGGCCGCCACGTCGAGCTGTGCTTGTGCCTGTGCGCGTCGGATCTGGCTCGCCGTGCGCTGCTCGCGCGCCTCTTCCTGCCGTCCCTCTGCCGCTGCCAACATTTCCCGCGACGTAACGACGACGGTTTCGTACTCCCCGACTCTCGCCTCGATCTCGCTTGTGGTGATCGCAAGAGCCTCGAGTCGCGAGATCGCCGCGGCTTCGCGCTCGGCCAATCTCTCGATGAGAGCCCGGGCTTCAGCAGCTTCACGCGCGGCACGCTGGTGCTGACGCGCGAGTGCGGCGGAACGATCGGCGGCCTCTACGTTCGCACGCGCGGCCTGCGACGCGGCTTCCTGCGCGACAATCGCCGCACGCTCGGCCGACGCAAGTGAAGCACGCTCCGACTCTGTCGTGGCCGCGGCGCTGTGACGCGCCGACGCACTGTTGGCGACGGCCTGCTTCAGGTCGGCGATTTCGGCGCGACGGCGAAGGGGACCGGGACCCGCTTCGGCGGCGGGGAGCCAGATCGCGCCCCGCGCGTCGACGAATGCGGTGCCGCTCTCCATGGACGTCACGCGTCCGAGAAGGGAGCGCACCCAGCTTGTCGCCGGCGACGATGCCTGCACCAGATCGGCGAGACCGCTCGGCGACTCGGATGTCTGCTCCGCTAAGGAATCGACTGGAAGCAGCAGCAAGGGGCCCGGCTCCGTCGAAGCGTGCCAGGCACGAATTGCTTCTGCTACGCCTCTGTCGCGAACGAGAACGGCGTTTACCGTCGCTCCAAGAAAGCGCTCGACGAGCACCGCTGAATTCGCATCGGTGCTGATGAAATCGCTGAGTGGGCCGAGGATCGCTCCTTCGCCGAAGATGCCGCGCTCCTTGAGCAGCTTCGCCGCCGCGGGAGCCAGTCCAACGCGTTCCCGCTCCAGGCCTTCCAGGGCACTCAACTTGGAGGTCGACGCGGTGTGCAGTTCCTCGGCACGCAGGAGATCCGCCCGCGCGGCGCTTTCACGCTCGCGGGCTTGCGCGAGCACGTCGCGCGCGTCGTCCGCAGCGACGACGGTCTCTGCGACGAGCGTGGCGGCGATTGCAGCCGCGTCCTCCGCCGCAGCGAGCTCTCGTCTCGACGCTTCGGCGGCGTCAAAGAGCTGGAGCTGCTCGGTGTCGAGTGCGGATCTGCGGGTCGCGATCTCAGAACGCTCGCGCTCGCTGCTCTGGCGGTCGAGCTCGGCGCGATGGAGCTCTTCGCGCAAGTCGCGCAGCGCACGCTCGCCGTGCTCCACATCGGAGCGGGCGACGCTGAGAGCGGCGCGAACCTCTTCCTCGTGACGCGCGTGCGCGCCGAGAGCTTCGTCCGCGACTCTTTGCGCATCTTCGAGCTGCGCGAGCTCGCTGCCGGCACGATCGAGCTCGCTGCTCACCCGTCCGGCGGCGGCGTCACCCTCGCGCCGCTCTTCTTCAGCGCGCTCGCGGCGCGAAGTCGCGTTGCGTAACCTCTCCTCGGCGACAGCGATCTCCCCGCGAAGCTGCTGTGTGCTCTCGCGTTGATCCGATACGAGGCGCGCCAACTCGGTGCGTCTGGCCTCGGCAGTCGTGCGCTCCACGAGCGCCGTCTCGCGGTTGGCCTCAGCCGTGCGCAAGCGCTCTTCTTCCGCGGGCACTTCGATTCGGAGCGCTGCAACGCGCTCCTCGAGGCGTACGAGCTCACCGCGCCATGCATCCATCTCGCGCGATGCATGAGCGACTTCGAGCGTGAACCGCCGCGCCATCAGCTCCGTGTGACGCTCGGCGCGCTTTCTCTGGCGCGCGAGGGAGCGAACCTGGCTTTGCACTTCGTTGATAAGATCGTCGATGCGCTCCAGATCGGCCGCGGTTTCTTCCAGACGACGCTCGGCGCTGCGTTTGCGGTCGCGATAAAGGCCGACGCCTGCCGCTTCCTCGAAGAGCTCGCGCCGGTCGTCCGGGCGATCGCTCAATAGTGCGTCGACCATCTTCGATTCGATAACGACGCCGGAGTCGGCGCCGAGTCCCGTGCCGCGCACCATGTCGTGGATGTCGCGAAGACGGCACGGGGCATTGTTGAGGAAGTAGTCGCTTTCGCCGGAGCGGCTAAGTCTCCGCGTCAGCACCACTTCACGGAACGGGATGTCGAGCGCCCCATCGTCATTCTCAAAATGGAGCGAGACTTCAGCGAGATTCACCGCGCGTCGCGCCGAAGATCCCTGAAAGATCACTTCCTCCATCTTCGCTCCGCGAAGAGCGCGCGCACGTTGCTCGCCGAGGACCCACCGCACAGCATCGGAGACGTTGGATTTACCGCAGCCGTTGGGGCCTACGATTGCTGTCACACCTGGCTCGAACACCATCTCGGTTCGATCGGCGAACGACTTGAACCCATGAATCTCGAGCTTCGTTAGACGCACTAAGGCGTACTCCCTGTTCGATAGACGAGAACGGGCTTGAGGCCCGCCGAGCGTAAAGACCTGATCAGATCCGCCGACTGATCGGCGGTCGCAAAGGCGCCCATGTAAAGCCGCGCGCTACCATCATCCTGCATCAACGTGTAGACAACCAGCTTTCGGTCCGCGTACTTCTGTCCCAGTGCACGAACCGCGTCGCTGATTCCCCCCTGCGACGGCACGCTGTCCACCAGCAAAGCGAGCGGCGTGTGCGTGATCGTCCCGGCGGAATCGTTCGCGAGGACGCCCCCTCTCCGCAGCACCAGCAGTAGCGAATCAGCCTGACTTCGGGCCGGATAGGCCCCAGCCGTCACCCTGTACCATGTCGCTCGCTCCGGGCCAATTGGAAACGGCGAGACCGTCGCCGCCGGAAGTGCCGCGCCATTTTTCTGCACGAACAAGTTAGCACCTTCGGCGGTGTTTGCGACTAGCAACTCTACCGAGAAAGCCGCCGCAATTGCGGAATCATTGACATTCGCCGGCGGGGCGATGTAGAGAGTTTCTGGCGCGGGCCGAGGAGGCGGTGGCACGGGCGGCGCGACAACTTTCGCCGTGGCCCCATTCCCTAGTCCCTCCGATGGCGCGCCATTCCGGAGGAAGAGGGCGAGTGCCAATCCCAAAACCAATAGCGCGCCGATCCCTCCCAAAGCGGGGTAGAGCCATTTGCGCCGGGGCCAGTGGGCCGCGCCGGCGCCAATTCTGAAAAGGGCAATCTTCATCGTCCGCGTCGGCCCAGGCACGCGAGTGAGAATGAGCGCCGAGGGCGCTGATGGGAGGTCGGCATCCTTCACGAGCACGACGCCGTCGATTTGCTCGATGAGTTGAGCGATGCCAGGCGAAGACGCCTCCGCAACAAGAATCAGAAACGCTCCGACTTCACCGAAGCCAGCGGCAAGTTTTCTCCATCGCGAGCTTCCCATGATCTCTTCGTCGACGATCGGATCCGTTCCGGTCGGCATGATGTAGAGATTTTTTTCGCCCGCCACTGGGTAGCCGATCTTGTTGAGCGAGACGCCGTAAAGAAAGCTGTCGGTGATACCGTGCGGATCGTCCTCTTTGATCAGTGAGCGGAGGGGAGCGGCGTCACCCACCAGATCGCCGACCACCGAGCGCCGATGAGTGGCTTCGGCGCGAGCGATCCCCAACGCGACGTGTGCGGCGGCAAGAGGGTCAGTCGAGACGACCAGGATTGCCGAGTAGCTACTCAGGAGTGGCGCGACCTGTCTTCCGGCGTCTTCCCAGGCTGCGGGGCGACCACCGGAGACTTTTTGACTCAAGGCGCGCCCTCGAAGATCCAGAAATCGCGCTTGGAAGCCCGGCCGACCTTCGCCGCCTCGTCGCGCGTCGCGTAAGGTCCCATCACGACGCGGAAGATCGGTGAGCCGGCGGTGGTGGTCGAAACGACGTGCGCAGGCACCCCATTCACGCTGATCGACCGCGCGACCTCCTGCGCCTTATCCTCGCTGAGCAGCGCGGCGAAGGAGACAGTAAAGCCAGTCGACTGCGGCTGAGTGGCGGGAGGCGCCACGACCGTCTGGAGCGCGTGCGCGGAATCCGGACCTCCCGGTGACGATGGAGGAGGACCGCCGGGCTGGGTCGAGCTTGCCGTCAGCGAATCATGAACGCTGTCGCCTGGAAAAGTGACGGGTTGATCGAGACCCTGGGGGCGGGGACGAAATCCATCCCAGGCGAAGAAATACCAGAAGTCTCTTGCCCCGCCTTTTATGGTCGACTTCACCGTGAGCTTCGCTGGATCCACGATACTGACATCAGCCCGACCCAGAAGCGCCAGCGAGCCATCGGGAGCGATAGCGGGGAGATCCGTATCCCATCTCGTAGGCACCGCACCAACCACTCGATTGGTACCGATGGCAATCACCCACGCCGAGTCCTGCCCGGGCATGCGCGCTAGCAGATAACGGCCAAGCGCATCCATGCGCAGATCGGTGGGAGGCGCCGGGAGAACGATATTCGTCTTGCCGCTCTCGGTGTATCGGTCGATGACCGTCATGCCGCTGTCGGCGGCCATCGCGACATAAAGCCGATCCCCACTCGGCGTTGGCGAAAGCGCGACGACGCGATTCGACAGCTTGATTGCGCCAACAGGTGAGAGATCCTTTGCCTTGATTCCTACGAGACCACTGTCCACCGTGAAATAGACACGGTCACCCACCTGAGTTCGCACGCCGCGGCCGGACAGCGGAAGGACGGCACTGTCCTGTACCACGTCATCAGGCGGACGTACTCTCCACAGGAGAGTCTGCGCACCCTTGTTCGCGGCAACGATGAGCTCGCCGTTGGGCTGAGCGAAAACTACTCGCGCCGGGACCGATGGCGTGAAGTGCCAGTCGGCGCCGTTCGGGTTGAGCCGGACGACCTCTCCCTTCCCGTTGATGCCATAGATGTCGGTCCCGTTGGCGGACGAAAGGGAAGTGAGCTTCGCCCGCGAGGCAGTGCGTACCTCGGTCATGCGAAGATCGATTCGACCCGGCAGTCCTTTCGAATCGACGAATGCGATCGTTCCCGCGTCGGGATCGAATGCGAGCACGCGCTCGAGCGATGGGGCAGCTGAATCAGTCCACACCGCCGAATCCAGCTTCGGGTAGGTGTAGACACGAGCGAGTCCTCCTTTCCGCGGAATGCGAAGGAGGAGAGCGTCCAAGCCGTGAGGCTCGTTTAACTGGCTGGTTGAAGTTGTGTCAGCTGGCGCTGCCCTGTCTTTTGTGCATGCTGCGCAGAGCAGCGCCAGAATCAGTAGCTGACGCAACGGTTAGTAGCTCGCTCCCAAGGAGAACGTCCAGTTCGGCTTCCGTCCGCCGACCAGGGGTCGCGCGTAATCCCACCGCAGGATCGCGAGATTGAAGAGATTCACGCGCAGTCCAGCGCCCCAGCTCGTCAACGGATAACGATCCGTGTTCGGATCGAACCCGGCGGGAGCGTTACCAAGGTGCGGTTGAATTCCCTTGCTCCACGCCAGTCCTGCGTCGTAGAACAGGAGACCATCGACTGGCGGCAACCCGAAGGTGCTTCCGACGTCGAAGCGGCGGATGATGGGGAAGCGCAGCTCCTCGTTGAAGACAGCCACGCGACTTCCTGCCAGCTGCGCGTTGTTGCACGTCGACTGTCCGCCGATCACAGAGGTGCAGTCGAAGTAGTTGAAGTTCGCGCGGTCGAAGCCGCGGATATAGTCGGGCCGTCCGATGTACTTCAGGAAGAAGTCTTCGTCCCTGCCCACTGACACGGACGACAGAAACCGTGTCGCAAGGGTGAGGGTGTTGAAGATGATCGGATCGTAGCGGCGATAGTCGACGAGAAAATCGGCGAAGTTGAGCTTGCCGAGATTTTGCGACACGGAAAAGCGCATGCGCCGTCCGATCACCGGGCCTGTGTTGCCGAACAGGGTGTTGTCGGAAACGAACGCTGCCGTCGGTGTGACGTAGTTGATCGTCGCGAGGCTGGTGTCAGTGTGGAACTGTGGATCGCTGCAGAAACCGCTTCCGTCGCAAACCTGTTCAACCGCGATGACGCCCTCGGCGATGCTGTTGAATTGCATTCCCGTCTCGAACCGCGTGAAACGGTTGAGCGGATACTGTCCACTGACAAACAGATCACGCACCACGTAGCGGAGATAATCTGTTTTGAAGTGTTCGAATCCCTGCTGGTCAATAGTGGGCGCTTCCGAGCCGAGCGGGACGTACACCGGGTCCTGTGAGATTCCGGTGGTATACTGGAGCCTGTGGCTCAGATTCGCGTAGCCGACAAAAACGCTGGCATCGCTCAGCCTGCCATAGACGTTCCCCGACACAGCGAGTTGATGATTGCCGAGCAGGTCGCTGAATACGAACGCCGTTCCGCCGGCGACCGTGCCGTAGTTGGGCGTATATCCAATCGAAGGGTCAGCGATGTAGTCCGGGTGGAAGGAGACGTGGTATGGTCCCTCCTTGAACCGCGTGGTGTCGGGCAGACCGAACACGGGATCGGACATCAGCGATGCGATGGTGGTCGGCGCATCCTGTGCAATTTCAGTCGTCGGCAGTACCGATGACTGCCGACTTCCTGTCGGGGTTCGATAGGTAGAAGTCGGCTCGCCGGGCCGTGGACGGAGCAGCAGTGAATCACTTCTTGCGACCGTATCCGCAACCGGATTGGTCGCAACGACCGCAGCGGGGTTCGGATTGAACGCTGTCTTCTTCAGCGCGCGCGGATTGTCGATCGTCCACACGGTGTAGTCGCCCTTCTCGTAATTGGTGTACGCAATCCTGTCCGCACCGCGGGCCCAGCTTATCGCAGGGCTGTATTCGGTGATCGCGGAAACCCCGCCGAGAACGTTCGTGAGCTGGTAGTGCTGCCGGTCGTTGAAGTCGTAGAGGAAGATGTTGGGGATGCCCGTGCGGTCAGAGACGAACGCCAGCTGCTGCCCGTCCGGCGACCACGCCGGATTCAGATTGAGACCATCCTGGCCCGGCAGCAGCTCGATCGCGGATGACTGAAGATCCAAGACGGCGATGCGCCACTTCGAGAACTTGAGAACGGCCAGGTTCGTCTCGGGACCACGATCGGTTGCGAACGCGAGCCGCTTTCCGTCGGGGGACCATGCCGGCTGCATGTCGCCGTATTCGTCGTTGGTCAGCTGACGCAGGTTTTTTCCGTCGACGTCCACCAGATAGAGATCGGTGATTCCGCCGTGCGTTCCGCTGAAGGCGATCTGTTTGTCGTCGGGCGACCAGACCGGGCTCCAAATGGCGTCCACTGACGGAAGATCGATGCGCGCGGTGACCTTTGTGCTGGCGACGTCCATCAAATACATCACATCCTTGCCTTCGCGCTGGGCGGTGAAGGCGATCATGCGGCCGCTATTCGAGAACGAGCTCTGCGAGTAGAGCAGCCGCAGCTCTTCGAAGTTCGGGTTGAGCGTGCTTTCGACGAGGCGCTTGATGCGTTTGCCAGTCCGCGCGTCGGCGAGCCAGAGGTCGATGAACAGCTCGCCCTTCTTCTCGTTGCCGTTGGAGAGGAATGCGATGCGGTTTCCGTCGTTTGACAGTGACGGCGCGAGGAAGATCTGACCTCCGCTCCGCTTCTCGGTGAGGAGCGGCTGCGAGAAGCTGCGCGGCCGATCGAGCGTCGCCGCCTGCGGCAGATACTTGGCGTTGACGGATTCGCGCCAGTCGTCGCTCAGCTCGTGGAGCGTGATGCCGAGCTGCCGCTGGACGGCGCGTGCAATACCGAGTGTGGTGGTGTTCTGCAGGATCTCGCCGATTGCGGCGTCACCCCACCGCTGGCCGACGTACTCCCATAGAGCTTCTCCGTAACGGTACGGAAAGTATTTATCGGGGCGCTCGGTCATCTGCTCGATCGTCGGCAGATTCCCGTTGACCGCCGCGTCGCGGAGCCACGTCGTGGTCAACTTGTGATCCGGACCGCTCGACAGATATTCCGCCATGCCTTCCATGAACCAGTATGGAGGGTCGATCTGGTTGAGCGTCTGGACGTTCGCGCCGGCTTTGCCGCGCGCGATGATGTCGTACTGGAACTCGTGCACCATTTCGTGGGTGAGAACGTGCTCGAAGCTCCCTAGATCTCCGGTGAGCGGCAGTATCATCCGCCCCCGCGAGTACTCGGTGACGCCTCCCACCCCCTCACCCAGATCGCCCGTGACGTTGTTCTGCCCGAACTCGGCGCGCGATGCGAAGAGCACGATTGGCTTCTTCTCGCGGAACTGGTGGTCGAGCACCCGGGAGAGGCGGGCGTACGAGCGCTCCGCCATCCGCGCGGTTTCCATCGCGCCAACTTTCTCTTCCGGATAGTAGTGAATGAGCCAGTGCTCGGTCTCGAGCACTCTCCAGTCGAAGTGACGGTACTGCACCTGGTTCATTCCGAAATACTGCTGTGCGTCGAGGCGAGTCGCGCACAGGAGGACTGCCGCTATGGCGAGAATCCTTGCCGCTTTCATCTGGTGTTACTCCGGTGGCTCCAAGGCGACCACTTCCGCATCGCTCCAGAGTCTCTCGATCTGGTAGAATGAGCGGAGTGTCGGATGGAAGATGTGGACTACAAAATCGAAGAAATCGAGCAGCACCCAGCGGCCCTGTTGCAAACCTTCAGTGTGATGCACGCTCAACCCCGCTTTTTTCATCTCAGATATCACGTGCTCGCCGATGGATCTCACGTGGGTATCGGAGGTCCCGCTCGCGATGACGAAGTAGTCCGTCATGTCGGTGACGCCTGCCAGATTCATGAGCACGACGTCATTGGCTTTCATGTCCAGGCATGCCTGGGCGGCGCGCTGCACACGCTGCGCACCTTCGCGGGCGGAAACAGAAGGGAGAGATGTCGCCATGCGGTTCGGTGAAGGTTATTTACGGCGCATCGCGCCGGATCTCTGTATGTAGCTTAGCTACGGCGCGAAAGTTCCGTGAGGGGTTCCAACTAGCATTTCGCACGCCAGTCAGAGTCCCCGAAATGAAACGTCGCCGGACTCTGAAAGCCCGAAGGGGCCTACTGCTTGATGACCCAGACTTTGATCTCTGGATGCACGTCGGCGTGGAGGCGGATCTGCACCCGGTAGACGCCCAGCGCGCGGATCGGCTCATGGAGCTCGATTTGGCGCTTCTCGATCTTGAAGCCCTGCGCTTCCAGCTGATGCTGGATATCGGCAGAGGTGACGGATCCGAACAGCTTACCCTCGTCACCGACCCTCGCCGAGAAGGTCAGCGAGACCTGCTCGAGCTTGGTCGCAAGCTCGGAAGCTGAGCCACGGCGTTGCTCCTCGGCCTGCTCGAGGCGTTGGCGTTCCTGCTCGATGCGTTTCCGGTTGCCGGCCGTCGCTTCGTAGGCGAAGCCACGCGGGAGCAGATAGTTCCGGGCGTAGCCGGCGGAAACTTTCACAATGTCGCCCGGGTGCCCGAGCTGTTCGACTGCCTGTCTGAGTATGACTTCCATTTGGGAATTCCCTTCGGTGATCGTTGAGAGCCGGGTAATTCTAGCACAAACCCGGCGCGAATCGTACGGTCAGCTCGCCCGTGCGCGCCGACGGATGTCCAGCCATGTGTCGCCAAGCCCCAAACCGAGGGCAAGGACACCCAGCATGATGCAAACCTGCGGAATAAGGCTGAGGATGATGATCACGGCGTATCGGCCGCGGGCTATCCAGGCCAGAACCCCGAGACCACGGATCAGATAGAGCGTCCCGAAGAAGATCAGCAGATTGAGTCCAACGGTTCTTCCGTC
The DNA here is from genome assembly GCA_036502385.1 of Gemmatimonadaceae bacterium. Taxonomy (GTDB): domain Bacteria; phylum Gemmatimonadota; class Gemmatimonadetes; order Gemmatimonadales; family Gemmatimonadaceae; genus UBA4720. The sequence goes on along the minus strand of DASXYR010000356.1, from coordinate 1,228 downwards.
CGCGAACGCCGGCAGACATAGTGTTGCTCCAACCGCGGCTCCCCATATCAGCTGGTCGTTGAAGCGAAACTCCGTCAGCGGCGAAAGCTGAGGCCCAATCTTCACCGGTGTGAGCCGTTGGTAGAGGCCCCAGGCAAGAGCGAGCGCTGCCAGCGACTCAACGGCCAGGAGCGCCGGCAGAAGAGTGGCGACCCGGTCGGGCATCTCCCTCATCACTGATTCCGAATCGTCGTTCCAGCTATCCAGACCCGGCATCTTCTCAGCGAGCTGCTTCCACTCGGGAGTGTCCATGCTCACGTGGATTCTTTCGATGGTGCTCGTGACCCTCCTCGTTAGCTCCTCGCCAGCGGCGTGCTGAAAGCGTGCGATCCCGCTTGGCGCCGCCAGTGCGATGAGAAACCCAACTGCTGTGGAGATACCCACGGCGGCCAGTCCACGCACGAAGAACGGCGTCGCGACGCTCCACAGGCTGACGAGTCCGAAGCTCGCGGCGAGCAGAATCGCCCAGCCGCGGGCCATCTGATCGTAGGGAGTTCCAGCGACACCGGCGGGCTGGAGAAGCATCCATACCGCTAGTGCCAGCCATATGAGAGCCAGCGCGGCCCGTCCGCCGAGCTTCCAGCCGACGATCGAGCAAACGGTCACTACCGGTATCAGAAGCAGCAGTGTCTGATCGATCGGCACCATCAGCTCGAAGAACGGGAGCTGGGGAAGGATCAGGAATCCAGCCAGCCCCCACAGCAGCGGCCGCCACGATTGCTTTGGTGCGGGAGTCGTGGCGGCAGCAGCGGTCATCTACGCCTGGTGACCGCGGATGTAGGGGATGAGGGCAAGAAAGCGAGCTCTCTTGATAGCCGTCGACAGTTGACGCTGATGACGCGCGCACGAGCCGCTCAGCCTCGACGGCAGAATCTTCCCCTGATCGGTAATGAAGCGTCCGAGCGTGCGGTCATCCTTGTAGTCGACCCATCGAACCCGGCTCTCGCAGAATGGGCAGCTTTTTTGTGGTCTTCTCATTGTTGGTTAATCCTCGTCGTCGTCATCGTCGTCACGGCGCGTTGCCGCGGCCAGGTCTTCCTCGGACTGCGGTGGAGCACCCACTTCGTGCTCGTGCAGCGTGATGAGGTAGCGGATGACACCATCATCGAGCTTGAGCGCGCGCTCGTACTCGGGCAGTGTGGTGGGCTCAGTGGTGAACTTGGACACCACGTAGTAACCGTTTTCACGG
>DASXYR010000355.1:0-5361 GCA_036502385.1 Gemmatimonadaceae bacterium | reverse complement strand
CGAGATCGCCCGGGACTATGATCTCATCGTCGACGGCACCGACAATTTTGCGACGCGCTATCTCGTCAACGACACGTCGGTGCTGCTCGGGATTCCGAATGTCTATGGGAGCGTCTACCGCTTCGAGGGTCAGGCGTCGGTGTTCGGTGCGCGCAACGGACCATGCTACCGCTGCCTTTTTCGCGATCCGCCTCCTCCCGATCTGGTGCCAAGCTGCGCGGAAGGTGGCGTGCTCGGCGTCGTCCCCGGCCTCGTCGGAACGATCCAGGCAACCGAAGCGGTCAAGCTCATTCTCGGCCTGGGCGAGACCCTCGTCGGCAAGCTTCTGACGATCGATGCGATGACGATGTCTTTCCGGACGCTCTCGATTCAAAAGGATCCCGAGTGCCCCGCGTGCGGGACGCATGAGATCACCGGGCTTATCGACTACGACGAATTCTGTGCCGGAGGAAACACGCACGCGTCGACCGGCGTTCAGGAGATTCAGCCATCGCAGCTCGCGCAGCGCCTGGCGAACGGGGAGGCGCTCGAGATAATCGATGTCCGTGAGCCGTACGAGTGGGAGATCGGCCACATCCCAGGCGCTCGGCTCGTCCCGCTTGCGCGCATCGCGGAGGAGATCCCGCGACTCGACAAGAGACGCGAGACGATCCTCTATTGCAAGGTTGGAGCGCGGAGTCTTCACGCGGCCCATCAGCTCGCCGACGCTGGTGTGACCGACGTCCGCAACCTGGCCGGCGGGATCCTTCGCTGGATCGACGAAGTCGACCCGACAATGGCGAGGTATTAGTTGATCCAACCGGATCCAATCGAGCGATTCCGCGAGGTCTATTCGTTGGCGAAAAAGATCGATCGCTCGGTACTTCCCGATCCCACGGCGATGGCGCTCGGCACCGTCGGTGAAGACGGGAGTCCGAGCGTCAGGATCGTATTACTCAAGGCGTACGACGAGCGCGGCTTCGTGTTCTACACCAACTACGATGGACGAAAGGGCAGGGAGCTGCTCGCCGCGCCACGGGCCGCGCTCTGCTTCTTCTGGCCCACGATCGATATCCAGATCAGAATCGAAGGATCCGTAGTAGAAGTTGCCGACGATGAGGCCGATGCGTATTTCGCGACGCGCCATCGCATGAGCCAGATCGGAGCCTGGGCGTCGCGACAGAGTGAACCGCTCGAAAATCCCGACGCGCTGGACAAGCGGGTGAGTACATACGAGGCAGAATTCGAAGGGAAGGCCGTTCCCCGGCCGCCACACTGGTCGGGTTTTCGCGTCCAGCCGGAACGGATCGAGTTCTGGAAGGGAATGCCCAATCGCCTGCACGAAAGACACTTGTACACGCGCATTGGAAACGGCTGGAAGATCGAAACGCTTTACCCGTGAGGGGCAGGCGGTACCACTCGGGCGCGATATCCCCTAGAATGGTGTGATGACCAGTACCCGAATTCCGGCACCGTCGAAGAACTCGCACGCACCGCCACCGGCGCCACCGTCCGAGCCGTGGACGATCGAAGCCGCGCGGACCCTGTACAACATCGAGGGATGGGGCATCGGCTTCTTCGACATCAACGAGGCAGGTCACGTGGTCGTGCGTCCCGACAGGGAAAAGACCGACCGCGAGCTCGACCTGTTCGAGCTGGCGAATGACCTCGAGGAGCAGGGAGTGGGGTTGCCGTTGCTCCTGCGTTTCTCCGACATCCTGCGCTCCCGCATCGAATCGCTCAATGAGAAGTTTTCTCGCGCGCGGGAAGAATACGCCTACGAGGGTGGCTACACGACGGTCTACCCGATCAAGGTGAATCAGCAGCGTCACGTAGTCGAGGAAATCGTCGAGTTCGGAAAGGTCGCCGGCGTCGGTCTCGAGTGCGGCAGCAAGCCCGAGCTGCAGGCGATTCTCGGCTTGGCCGAGCACACGGATCATATGATCGTGTGCAACGGATACAAGGACGAGGAGTTCATGCGTCTCGCCCTGATGGGACAGAAGCTCGGGCACCAGGTTTTTATCGTGCTGGAGCAGCTGAGCGAAGTGGATGTCCTGCTGCAGGTGGCCGACGAGCTCGGGGTCAAGCCCAACGCGGGCGTCCGCATCAAGCTCTATTCGGAGGGATCGGGAAGGTGGGCGAAGAGTGGCGGCGAGAAATCCAAGTTCGGGCTCAGCACGGCACAGCTCGTAAAGCTCGTCGACAAGCTCAAGGCGCTCGACCGCCTCGATATCCTGAAGCTCATTCATTTTCACCTCGGATCCCAAATCACCGATATCCGCTACATAAAGGCGGGCTTGCAGGAGGTTTCGCGCTACTACGCGGAGCTGCGCGGAATGGGCGTGGACATCACGCACGTCGATGTAGGTGGCGGGCTCGGCGTGGACTACGATGGAAGCGGATCTACGTCGCAAGCGAGCGTCAACTACACTCTTCAGGAATACGCCGACGACGTGATCTATACGCTCGCGGAAGCCTGCCGTGAGCACGAGCTGCCGATGCCGCACATAATCAGCGAATCCGGCCGCGCGCTTACGGCGCACCACGCGCTGCTGCTCTTGAGCGTGATCGACGTCGAGTCGCAGGCCGACAACGCCGTGCCCGACCTCACCGAAGAGCACCACACGCTGCTGCACGAGATGGCGACCGATTACGCGTCGGTTATCAAGCGGGTGTCGAAGAAGCGGGTGCGCGAGGTGTACCATGACGCGACGTTCGACAAGGAGCGGGCGCAGGAATTCTTCAACAGCGGTGTCCTCACGCTTCGTGATCGCGCGATGGCGGAACAGATCTATCTCTCGACAATCGCCGTCGTCACCAGGATCGCGCAGCGCGATCCCGACGAGTACTCCGACATCCTCGACGATCTCGAGGCGACGATGGTCGACCGGTACTTCTGCAATTTTTCGCTGTTCCAGTCGCTGCCGGACAGCTGGGCGATCGATCAGATCTTCCCGATCATGCCGATTCATCGCCTCAATGAAGAGCCGACGCGCCGCGGCACGATCCAGGACGTCACCTGCGACTCAGACGGCAAGATCGAGAGGTTCATCGGAGATCGTACGTCGCGTCCGAGCCTCGAGCTGCACCCGTTCAACGACGGGGATCCCTACATCATCGGCATCTTTCTCACCGGCGCGTATCAGGAGATACTCGGCGACCTCCACAATCTCTTCGGCGACACGAACGCGGTCCACATCCGCCTCTCGCAATCGAAGGGGTACGAGGTGACGGATCTCGTGCACGGCGATACGGTGACAGAAGTGTTGGCTTACGTGCAGTTTCGCGCTTCAGACCTGCTCGCCACGTTCAGACGCAAGGTTGCGAACGCGACCACGCTTGCGCGTCAGGAAGCCAACACCTTTATCGCCGAATACATCGCGGGTCTCGAGGGATATACCTATCTCGAGGGAGAGGCCGCCCGGTAAGAGAACCCGGTTCCTGATCGCCGTTTAACTGTCGAACCTTTTCTCGACCTCTTTCCAGTTCACGACGTTCCACCATGCGTTGATGTAATCCGGGCGGCGGTTCTGGTATTTGAGGTAGTAAGCGTGCTCCCAGACGTCGAGACCCATCACGGCTTTCTGGCCTTCCATCAGCGGGTTGTCCTGGTTCGGCGTGCTCGTGATTGAAAGCTTCCCGCCGTTGTTGATCAGCCACGCCCAGCCGGATCCGAATCTACCCACACCCGCCGCGCTGAACTGTTCGCGAAATTTCGCAAAATCGCCGAACGCACTGTTGATCGCGGCTCCGAGTTTTCCGCCCGGCTCGCCGCCCGCCTTCGGTCCCATGATTTGCCAGAACATCGAATGGTTCCAATGACCGCCTCCATTGTTTCTGACCGCGGTACGGACGGCTTCGGGGAGCGTGTTCGCATCCCGCATTAGATCGTCAAGCGATTTGCTCGCAAGCTGGGGCGCTTTTTCGATCGCGGCGTTCAGGTTGTTTACGTACGTCTGATGGTGCTTGCCATGGTGAATCTCCATGGTTTTGGCGTCTATGTGGGGCTCGAGTGCGGCGAAGTCATAGGGAAGCGATGGAAGCGTAAAAGCCATTGTATGTCTCCTGGTTGTCTTGTTCGGACCAGCGTTGCGTGGTGAGTGCCGCCTATTCCTGCCTAGCTGCCCTCGGCTTGCTGCCGCTCAGCGGTAATTCTTGCCCGCCGGGATCTGTAACCGCTGATCAGGCCTGGGAGGAGGGAAATGAATACCACGATGATGACGACGATCTCGATGTGCTGGTCCACTCCGGGGATGTAGTTCCCGAGGAAGTAGCCAATTCCCAGCATACTCCAGACCCAAAGGACCGCGCCGAGCACATTGAACGAGAGAAAAGTTCGGAATTTCATTCCGCCGACGCCGGCGATCACCGGCGAAAACGTGCGGATGATCGGCATGAATTGCGCTAGCACGATCGTCTTCCGCCCATGCTTGGCGTAGAATTCGCCGGCGCGAATAGCATGCTTCTTGTTGAAGAACAGGCTGTTGTCGCGCGTGAAGATTCTCGGTCCGGTGGTCCGTCCGATGAAATAGCCGAGCGAATTGCCGGAAATGGCCGCAAGCGTGAGGATCGGAGCGAGCTCGTATACATTGAGATATCCGGTAGCGGCCAGGAGACCCGCCGTGACGAGAAGCGAGTCTCCAGGAAGAAAAAAGCCGACAAGCAGGCCCGTCTCCGAGAAGACGATGATCGTTAGCCCGATGAGACCCGCCCACTGAACGAGCTCGGGAAGGTTTGAAAATCGGTGAAAGAAGTCGGTGATTGGCTGCATCAAGCCGCTTTTGAGAGGTAGAATGGAAGAGAGACGTTCAAGTTCAACTCGACCACCCCGCAAAGCAACTCCGGGAGACTGGCTGCTCGCGTTTCCCGAAACGCGGCCCCGTGGCTTCAGTCGAAGAGCGGGCCGGGCTGAGCGTTTCTTCAATGCGTTTTCCGTTCTACTCCTCGTCTTGTTCGCGGTAGGTTGGTCGTGGTCGATCGCGGGGGCGCGGGCGTCAGGCGACCCGGAGGCCATCACGCCGGCGAGCGCCAACATCGCCAGCGCGTTGACTGACGCCTCCGCGCACTCCGTCGCATATCTCACCGGCGCGGCTCTGACGGCGCTATCCAGTCCGGCGCGCGGCGAGAGTGGCAAGCTGAGGGTTCGAATTCAGCAGCCCGGAACGCCGATCACACCTATTCTCGCTGACACGCTTCCGCCGGGCACGATTGCGACGTTTTCCTCGGGCAGCGCGGCGGAATCGACATCCAGGTTCGTCGCTCCCCAGCATCCCGGTATCTGGTCACTCGCGTTGAAGGTCGGTAATGCGATCAAGCCGCTCGCCGATTTCAGCGTCATCACGCTCAGGCCCGCAACGGAGGAGCGAAGCGGCCGTCTTGGTC
>DASXYR010000354.1:0-6851 GCA_036502385.1 Gemmatimonadaceae bacterium | reverse complement strand
CGCCTCCCGCCTCCGCCTCCCGCTTCCCGCTTCCCGCCTCCAGCTTCCCGCCTACCTCCTCCGAATCTCTCCAGCCGCCGAACAGTCGATTAACCCCATAATCTCCAGCGACGTGATCGCCGCGAGACAATCGGGCGTGGTGAGATCCGATTTGGCCGCGAGGGCGTCGACTTCCGCGAAGCCCTTATCGAGCGCGTCCCAGACTCGCTGCTCGTTTTCTGGCAGGGTTGGCATAGCACGCTCCTTTGCGGCGGTCACACCGAGAAGGGCGAGGGCATCATCCGCCGACGCGATCATCACCGCGCCATCCCTGAGGAGGTGGTTCGAGCCCTGACTCTGCTCCGAGTCGATCGGTCCGGGGACCGCCGCCACCACTCGGCCCAGCTCGAGCGCCTGGCTCGCGGTGTTGAGGGCGCCGCTCTTGAAGCCGGCCTCGATCACTATCGTCACGGGAGCCAGGGCGGCGATGATCCGGTTTCGCCTCGGGAAGGCTCCCTTGTACGCCGTTGCTCCGGGTGGATTTTCCGAGAGTACCAGCCCGTGCTCGGCGATCGATCGATGGAGCTGGCGATGGCCGACCGGGTACGGGACGTCGATTCCGGTGCCGAGTATCGCTACCGTTTTGCCGCCCTCCTCGATCGCCGTCCGGTGCGCGGCACCATCGATTCCGCGCGCCATTCCGCTTATGATCGAGACGCCGGCTCGCACCAGAGCGCGCGTCAGAGTCCGGGTGGCTCGCTCACCATACGCGGTCGATTGTCTCGTCCCGACGATCGCGACACGCGGCCCGATCAGAGCCGACCGATGGCCGATCGCGTACAGCTCCGAAGGAGGTGTGGGGAGATCAAGAAGTTCCGTTGGATACGCGTCCGAGCCACGCGGCCAGCGCTCGATTTGGAAGTTGCGACCGCGCTCGGATGCGGGCGAATCGAGCTGCGCTGAAGCTAGTGAAGACACTTTAGATCGCGTCGCGGAAGTCTACGGCAGACTTACTGTTACGTCCTGTGGTCTGGCAGGTTGCTTTAAGCGCAAAAGCTCGGTCCACCATGCGGCCGTCAGCGACTCCAATCCTTCGCGCGCGGCGGCGCTGATTGCGAAGAGGCCGAACGCTCCCGGTGCTTCGATGGGCGGCGCGTATTCTTCGCCAAGGAGGTCCATCTTTGTGAACACCACGCAGTGTGGCTTGCTCGCCAGGTCGGGAGAATACTCCGCCAGCTCGTGCCTCAACTGGTCGTACTCGGACTGCCAGTCCATCGCATCGATCGGAATGAGGAACGCCAGCATCCGCGTGCGCTCGATGTGCCGGAGAAACTGGAGACCGAGACCCTTCCCTTCGTGCGCTCCTTCGATGATGCCGGGAATGTCCGCGACCACGAACGTCCGGTGATCCGAAAGCTGGACAACGCCGAGATTGGGCTGGAGGGTGGTAAATGGATAGTCGGCGATCTTGGGGCGGGCGGCCGAGATGACCGAAAGGATCGTCGATTTGCCTGCGTTCGGCTGACCCACGAGACCCACATCCGCGATGAGCTTGAGCTCCATCTCGATCGTGTGGATGATCCCTTCTTCGCCGGGCTGCCACTCGCGCGGCGACTGGTGGGTAGGAGTCGCGAAGAAGGCATTCCCCTTCCCGCCGCGTCCACCCTGTGCAATGACCTGCTCCTGCCCGTCCTCCAGAATCTCGGCGATGATCTCGCCAGTCGTCGAGTCGCGCAGGACGGTGCCGGGCGGGACCGGCATGACGATGTCGGCGCCGGAACGGCCGCTCTTGTTCGATCCCATTCCGTGCTCGCCACGCTCCGCGACCCAGTTGTCCCGGTACGTATAATCGAGAAGGGTTGCGAGGTTGGAATCCCCGCGAACGATGACGCTGCCCCCGCGCCCGCCATCACCGCCGTCGGGGCCGCCCATGGGCGTGCGCCATTCACGGCGGAAGGAAGTGCAGCCCGACCCACCGGTGCCGCCTTCGACTCTTATTTGGACGCGATCGATGAACATGGCTATCTAGCTTCTCTTTTTTTCCAGTTCGTTTAACTGCAGAGCACGCGATCCGAGATCTCAGAGGCGTAGATCTCAGATCCGAGACTAAGGCCGCAAGACCGTCCTTCGTGGCGAAATGGGCACAAGCACGAATCGCGCGTGTTCCGACGCGCGGTGGGACGGTCCCTGAGTAGTTGTCCGACATCCATCATCTGTGCCTCTGAGATCTCGGATCGCGTGCCTTGATGTGCTTTTGCAGTAAAGCCAGCTCAATGAGCCTGAACCTTCTGCAGCAACTGCTTGTACCGAACCAAATCCTCACTCGAAATCAAATCTCCAAGCGCCTCCAGCACCGCCCGCACCTCACCCACCGGCGCCCCGGCATTGAGCGCCCCGTACAGGTGCGAATGCAGCTGCCTCTGCTGCCCAGAGACCGCGCACGCCGCCACCACGCAGAGCTCCCTCGTTCTCAAATCAACGCCCGGCCGCGCCAGCACCTTCCCGTACCCGTCCACGATCATCCAGTCCTCGAGCACCGGGTGCAGGTCCAGCACATTCTTTCGGAGCTTGTCGTACGAGTCGCCGTAGACGATCTCGCACGTTTCCTCGCCCCGCTCGCGCCAGGTGTCGAGATCGCTTGTGGACTCCGCGGGCTCGCGCGGCGGAGCGGGACGCTTTGACACACTCCTCCACACCCGCATTGCATTCAACGTTCTTGGAAAACCTGCAAACAGGTACGACTGAAGAATTATCTCTTCGACCGCGACCGGATCCACGTCGTCCAGTGCCTCGGTCATCAGCGACCGTACCTGACTCTCGGGCGAACCTGCGACGGCCCCGGCAATCCGAACGAGATGCCTCGTCCCCTTCTCTAGTGGCGCAACGCTAGCCGAAGTTTCCGCTCCAGTCGTCATCGCCACGCGGCCTCCGCAATCGATTCGCCATGTGTGTAGAAGTGCATCACCAAGCGCCTGGTTTGCAACCAGGAGGTCGCAGGATCGATCCCTCTCTCTGTGGGCAGAAAGATCTAGGAAAGATCCGACTTGAGAACCACCTCACCCACGGATTCGCCCCGAGTGTTCTTCACAGGCTTTCGCATCCACTCGCCGAGCCGCGGCGACAGCTGCGACGGGAGGGCATCCAATTCCTGGAGCACACGAAACAGGGCTGGCACCTGAGCGCGTTGCGTCCCGTCCTCGACCTTGATCGCGATTCCAATTCCCCGCTCCGGCAAGAGCGCGCAGTGCACCCCCTCGGCGCCAACTTTCGACACAACACTTCCGTTCGTTTCGTCGATCAGCGCGGAATCGATCCGGTCGGTTCCACCGACGAGGAATGGGTGCTTGCTCATCGCCCCGATCACGCGAGACGGGAATTCCTCTCCGCGCGCGGTGGCCACTGCAAGGCGCGAATACGCGCGGGCCATTCGCTCGAGCGTCATGCCGAACACGACCACTCCGCAACCGTCAACCGACTGCGTGATCTTGCCGCACGGAACGTCCGTCCAGAGCGCTATCTCGTGGAGGATGCCGCGCTGGACGTGATGCTCGCGGCTCTCGTAGCCCTGCGTTGTCCATCCTTTGTGACGCGCCTGGGCGAGCATCGCGGTGTGCTTTCCCGAGCAGTTGTTGTGGAGTCTGGTGGGGCGTTCCCCCGACTCTCTCAGAATTTTGGCTCCGCGCTGGGATGACGGCTCGTGCGGACCGCAGGCGAGATCTCCTTCTTCCAGCTCGATGTCGCGCAGCATTCCCTCTACGAGCGCCACGTGCTCGGGCTCACCGCCGTGGGACGCGCAGGAAATGGCGAGCTGCTCGTCACACCAGCCCATCGCATCGAAACCGCCGGACGCGAGGAATGGAATTACCTGGAACGGCTTGGCGCAGGATCGCCAGAAAGTGAAGGAGTTCGGGTCGCGCGCAGCACCGAGGAGCTCGTCGCCTTCTCCAACCACCGCAGCGTGGACTCGATGCTCTGATTCGGTTCCATCGCCGCGGGTTACTGCAACATCGAGCTCATACGCTTTGATCACACTTCAAGATACTCTAGTTGAATCCTAGAATAGCTTAACCTGGATCATTTGCTTTGTGTACCGCTGAGGATCGCGCCGCACATCCATGAGCACGTTATTGAGCTCGGTCACGGTTTTAAGCAGGGTGTCGTAGAGCTGCTGGTCGGTGAACAGCTTCTGCATGGTCCCGTTGCCGCTAGCCATCGCTCCGACGAGCGAGTCAGCGCGCGAGACGACGCTCACGAGGTGAACGTAGAGTGTGTCGTCGCGCATAAGCTTCCCGACCGAGCCGTTCCCGGCTGTGATCTGACGGATGATCGTGTCGGCGGATGCGACCGTGCGATTCAGGCTGTAGTAAAGCTGCGGGTCATCGAGCAGGCGCCCGATAGTGCCGCGCGGATTTTCGAGCCGCGACATCAGGGCGCTGGTGCGGGCGAGGGTCCCATTCAGCTGGTCATAGAGCTGACGGTTGGTCACCAGCTGACCGAGGGTGCCTTCACCGCGGGTGATGCCGCCGGTCACCTTTTTCAGATCGCGAGTGAGACCGACGACTTCGTTGATGGCGCCCGACGCCTGCTGCACGACGGCCTCGTAGTCGATGGACGGCGCGATGATCAGCGTGTCGCCCTCGTGCAGGGTCCGATAGCGTGGAGTTCCAACCGAGATGTCGAAGACCTTGTCGCCGAGTAATCCCATCGTCTTGATCTTGGCGCGGGAATCGGCGCGCACCTGGTCATTGAGCTTGCGATCCACCTCGAGTAAGAGTTTGAGGTTCCTCGTCGTATCAAGATCGGGGGGCAGGAACTGAATGTCCTTGATGGTTCCCGCCAGTTGGCCGGCAACCGTGACAGGACCGCCTATGCGCAGCCCGCTGGCGTTGGCCACGAAGCTTACCAGCTGGAAGCGCTTGCCGAACAGATTCCCCGCCTGGCCGAGGCGAACGGCGGCGAACGCGAGAATGATGATCGCTATCACGATCAACACGCCCACCTTCAGCTGGTCCCAGGTAATGAATGAGGATCGCTTCATCGGCTAGAAAATATCACAGTCGAGGTCAGAAACCCCCCAGAAATTCACGGATGTACGGATCGTCGCTGCCGGTCATCTCTTCGGGGGTCCCAAAAAATTCGATGCGCTTGTTGGCGAGCAGGGCGATCTTGCTCGCCATCCTGAATGCGGATCTGATGTCGTGAGAGACGACGACGCTGGTGACGCCCAGCTCGCGCTGCAGCTTGAGGATAAGGTACGTGATGGTGGCCGTCGTGAGAGGGTCGAGCCCTGATGTGGGCTCGTCGTAGAGCATAATCTCAGGATTGTTGGAGAGGCCGCGTGCAACACCAACTCGCTTTTTCATTCCTCCGGAAAGCTCCGACGGTAGCTGGTCCATCACTTTGTCGGGCTCGAGATCGACGAACGTGAGCTTCTCGCGGACGCGCGCCTCGATCGCGTCCTCGTCGAGCGTCGTGTGCTCGCGAAGCGGGTATGCGACGTTCTCATAGACCGTCATCGAGTCGAAGAGTGCGGCACCCTGGAAGACCATCCCCATCTTCTGGCGCACTTTGAGTGCATCGTCGAAGGTGAGGTGGGTGATGTCCTCGTTGTCGATTCGAACCCTGCCCTGATCGGGAACAAGCAGCCTGAGAAGGAGCTTGAGGATCGTCGACTTCCCCGTCCCCGATTCTCCGACGACGACGACGGTCTCTCCCTCTTTGGCGGTAAACGAAACGTTCTGCAGTATCGGCTCCTCGAAGGCGAGCGACACGTTCTCCAGCGCGATTACGCTTTTCTGCGACGCTTCCCTCGCGCTCGGCTGCTTGTCCTCGTTCTCTCCAGCGACCTCCTGAAGCTCGGTCCGGATGGCGGCACGGACGCGACCGGAATCGCGCGCGCGGCGCGGCATCGACGTTTCGTCTTTCGGGTTTGGGATTCGGCGTTCGCCTTTCCCGCGGCGATCCTCTTCGTCGGTCATGAGGGGAAGAGGGCCAGAATTATCTGGGTGAGGAAGTAGTCGACGACGAGGATCAGGATGCTGGCCGTGACCACGGTGCGCGTGGTCGCAATGCCAACGCCTTCGGTTCCACCGGAGGTCTTGAGACCGTAGTGGCAGGCGACCAGGGAGATGATCCCGCCGAAGACGAACGGCTTGGCCAATCCCTGGATGAAATCGTTGGGGATGTAGTGAAGTGTGAAACCGCCGGAGAGCATCTGATCGAACACCGTCCGCCAGTACAGCGCCGCTGGTTTGCCGAGGTAGAACTTGGCGATGACGTTGCCGCCGAGTATTCCGACGAAGTCGTTGATGACGGTCAGCACCGGGAGCATGATGAGCGATGCGAGCACTCTCGGTGTGACGAGCTTCTTGATCGGATCGGTGCCGAGGGTATTGAGCGCGTCAATCTGCTCGGTTACGCGCATCGACCCGAGCTGGGCGGCGATTCCCGAGCCCACGCGTCCGGCGACCATCAGGCCCGCGAGCACTGGCCCAAGCTCGCGGATCATCGAGCCCGCGATCAGGCGTCCGATGTAGTCGGTGGCGCCGAAGGTCTGCAGCTGCACCGCGGACTGGAGGGCGAGCACCATTCCGGTGAAGAACCCGGTGAGGAGCACGATACCCAGGGATCCAACGCCGATCGCGTCCATCTGCTGGAAGAGATCGGCCGCATAGAATGGCTTGACGAAAATGAAACCGAGCGCCTTGCCTGCGAGGACGAAGAACTCCTGCAGCGAATAGACGCCACGTTTAGCCGAGTCGTTGAGACTATCTAGGATCAAATGTTGGAAGTGATGGGGACCGAGAGCGTATCCCTTACACCATGATAGAGGCAAGGGGTGGGCCGTTTAAATGGTACTTACACGGCGTTAA